>DAORUA010000093.1:0-11116 GCA_035432945.1 Vicinamibacteria bacterium
GGCCTTGATCTTCGCGCGGGTCTCCGGGTCCTTCAGCCGCTTGAGCGTCGCCTCGCGCCCCCCGTCCTGGGCCCAGGCGGGAAGCAGGGCGTTGATGCCGGTCGAGGACGCGGTGTAGGGATACTGGTCGATGGTGGCGTCGACCCCGCGCGCCCGGGCCGCCGCCACTGCGGCGAGCGTCTCCGTGGATGCGCCCCAGTTGCCCTTGCCGATGATCTTGTGATGCGTGACCTGGGTGGGCAGACCGCCGTTCTCGCCGATCGCGATGGTCTCATTGACGCTCTTCACCACGTCCTGCGCCTCCTGGCGCATGTGCGAGATGTGGATGCCCCCCATCTCTCCCGCGACCTTCGCGAGGGCGGTCACCTCTTGGGTGGGCGTGAACGTGCCGGGCACGTAGAAGAGGCCGGTGGAGAGGCCGAACGCGCCGTCGCGCATCCCCTGGCGGGTGATCTCCAGCATACGGGTCAGTTCCTCCGGCGTGGCTTTTCGGTCGTGGGGGCCGATCACGCGGTCGCGGACCGAGCCCTGGCCGATGAACGCCCCGAAGTTCACGGAGGTCCCGACCTTCTGAACCTGCTCGAGGTAGGCGCGCAGCGGAATGGGCGAACTGCCGTCGGGGCCCTCGATCAGGGTGGTCACGCCCTGGCGCGCGTAGTTCTCGCCGGTGGGGATGTCGAGGATGGCGCGGCGCGCGTGGGTGTGAATGTCGATGAAGCCCGGAACCAGGACGAGACCTTTGCCGTCGATCGTCTTCTTTGCCGGGTATCCGTGATGCCCGACGTCGATAGCCGCGATTGTCCCCCCGGCGAGATAGACATCCCCGCGGTACCAGGGGTTGCCGGAGCCATCGACGATGCGCGCCCCCGTGATGGCGAGGTCGTAGGGCGACTCCTTCGCCTTCACGGCCGGCGCCTGGGCCGAGGCCGCGGCATCGACCGAGATGAGAACGCCGGCGCACAGCAATCCCGTGGCCAGCACGGCGAGAGTCGGGTTCCTATTCATGGGGCACCGATCCTAGGTTCAGATCGCCGCCTCGGTCAAAGGACCGGTGGCCTCCGGATCGATGCGTCGATCGAAACCCTGGCTGCGCGCGAGGTCCCTCACGCTTCGTAAGCTGACGGCACTGATGTCCCGGTGCAGATTTCTTCCCGCCCTTCCCATGCTCGCGATGTCCGCGCTGCCGGCGTTCGCCGACGCCCCCCAGTCGGCGAAGTCCCTGGAGGGCCGGCTGACCCTGCTCGCCACGCGGACCGAGAACCCGGTGATTCTCGATGGCGTTCTCGATGACGAGGTCTGGAAGATCGCCCGGCCGATCGCGGGCTTCGTTCAGGCCGAGCCGAAGGAGAGCGAGGCCGCGACCGAGGACACCGAGGTGCGCATGGCCTTCGACGCCGACAGCCTCTACATCGCCGCCTACTGCCATGACCGCGAGCCCGGCAAGCTCATCGTGGCCGCCCTTCGCAAGGACTTCAAGGAAGACGAACAGGACTCCTTCGGGGTCGCGCTCGACAGCTTCAAGGACCGGCGCAACGGCTACATCTTCTACACGAATCCCGAGGGAGCGAAGGCCGACCAGCAGTTCGCGAACGAGGGTCGCGAGGTGAACACGAGCTGGGACGCGGTCTGGTTCGTGGCCACCAGCCGGGCGCCGGACGGCTGGATCGCGGAAATCCGGATTCCCTTCAAGGCCCTTCGGTTCGAGCCGTCCCAGCGGGCGGTGTGGGGGATCAACTTCTCCCGGAGGATCCGGCGCAAGAACGAACTTACGTACTGGTCGCCGATTCCAAGGTCCTACACCTTCGCCCGCATGTCGCTCGGCGGCGACCTCCTCGGCCTCGACGCCGGCACGCCCGGTCGCGACCTGCGCATCAAACCCTACGTCTCGGGCAGCACGGTCCGCCCCGTGGGCGGGGCCTACGACCGGAGCGGGGACATGGGCGTCGACTTCAAGGGCGCTCTGACCTCATCGCTCACCCTCGATGTCACCATCAACCCCGACTTCGCCCAGGCGGAGGCCGACGAGCAACAGGTGAACCTGACCCAGTTCTCCCAGTTCTTCCCCGAGAAGCGCGATTTCTTCCTCGAGAACTCGGGTGTCTTCTACGTGGGCGATGCCGGCCGGAACAACCGGGTCAGCGTCGCGCCCACCGCCGACGAAGACCTCCTGCCCTTCTTCTCCC
This sequence comes from Vicinamibacteria bacterium, assembly GCA_035432945.1. Classification (GTDB taxonomy): domain Bacteria; phylum Acidobacteriota; class Vicinamibacteria; order Fen-336; family JAGNNV01; genus JAGNNV01. The sequence goes on from DAORUA010000093.1 coordinate 2,184, forward strand.
GGACCATCGGCCTCGCGAAGAACGGCAAGCCGATTCCCATCACCGCGGGCGGCCGCGTGACCGGGCGGCTCGGCGGCTTCACCGTGGGCGCCTTGCTGGCCCACACCAAGGCCGCCTTCGGGCAGCCTGCGAACGTGTGGGGAGTCTTTCGCCTTCGCCGCAACATCCTGAGGAACTCGGATGTGGGCGCGATCTTCATGACCCGGGATGCGACCGGCGCGAACCAGGGGTACAACCGGGTGTACGGCCTCGACGCGACCATCCGGTTCCCAGGGAGGATCGACTGGAGCATCTACGGCCTCACCTCTCAAAGCCCCAATCGTCACGGCGGGCAGTCGGCCTTTCGAACCTCGTTGAATCGCGAGGGTAATTTCCTCCACGCCAAGGCGGGGATCCTGCGGATCGATCCCGAGTTCAACGATGAGCTCGGATACCTGAAGCGCGTGGGCATCCGGAAGACCTTCACGGACATCGGGATCAGGCCTCGTCCCGCGGCCCTTCGAAAGTTCGGGATCCGCGAACTTCATCCGCATCTGGTCTGGGACTACTACAACGATCTCGACGGGACCTTTCTGGCCAAGAGGATGCACACCGGCTTCACCTTCTTTCTGAACAACGGCGGGTACCTGGAATACTCGGCGAACCCGCAGGCCGACACCCTCACCAAACCCTTCCGGATCAACCCCAACTACCCCCCGATCCCCGCGGGCTTCTACGACTGGCACGTGCATCAGTTCAAGCTCGCCTCCGACCCCAGCCGGAAGGTGTCGGTGAACCTGGACCTCGGCAAGGGCGGCCTGTGGAACGGCCGGCAGGAAAGCATCTACCCGCAACTCCGGTTCCGGCCGAGCTATCGCTTCTATGTCCAGGCCGGGCTCTCGCGCACCAGGGTCGACCTCGATCCGCAGGACACCCACTACGTTCAGGACCTGCTGACCGTTCGCGCCAATTACTCGTTCAACCGGAACATCTTCCTCGACGCCCTGATCCAGTACGACTCCGAACAGAAGCTGCGGAACACGAACATCCGCTTCAACTTCATCCACCGGCCGCTTTCCGATCTCTACGTCGTCTACAACGAGCAGTTCTTCGATACCCCGGAAGCGCCGAAGGCGGGCCGCAGCCTGGTCGTGAAGTTCACCCGGATGATGAGCTTCTGACCGCTACGGGGTGATCTGGCGGCAGAAGGTCTCGGGGTCGATGTTGGCCCCGCACACCACGAGACCCACGGTCTTCCCCTCGAGCCGCTCGCGGAGCGGGTGCATCAGGGCGGCCAGGGCGGCGGCGCCCGCGGGCTCCACCGCGAGCTTGGCCGATCGGAAGAGGAGCCGCATCCCTTCGCGGATCTGGTCGTCGTTCACGAGGACGATCTCGTCGACGAACCGGCGATTGAGCGCGAAGGAGTAGGGCTCGCAGCGGGGCGCGCCCAGGGAGTCCGCGATGGTGCGGACGGCGTCGATCGACTGCGGCGAGCCGGCCTTGAAGCTGCGGTTGAGGCTGTCCGCGCCCTCGGGCTCGACCACGTAGACCGTGGTTTCCGGGCTGAGCTGCTTTACCGCGCACGCGACCCCTCCGGTGAGTCCTCCTCCGCCCGCGGCCACGATCACCGCGTCGAGAGAGACGCCCTCCGCGCATGTCTGGTCGATGAACTCCATGCCAACGGATGCGGTGCCGAGCGCGGTCTTGGGCCCCTCGAAGGGATGGACGAAGGTCCGGCCCTCGTTCGCCTCGATCTCCTTCACTCGCGCGAACGCCTCGTGGACATTGTCGACGAGCTCGATCGCGGCCCCCATCTCGCGGCATACCTGGACGCGGAAAGGATTCGCGTTCTTCGGCATCACGACCTTCGCGGTGGTGCCGAGCCTTCGCGACGAGTAGGCGAGAGAGATCGCGTGATTGCCGGCCGAGACCCCGGTGACGCCGCGCGCGAGGGCCGCGGCATCGAGGTCGAGCATGACCGAGAGCGCGCCGCGCGGCTTGAAGCTGCCCGTCCGCTGGAACAACTCCTCCTTCAGCCACACCCGGGTCGATCCGCCCACCGCGGCGGACAGCGCGTCGTCGACGAGAAGCCGGACGGGGGTTTCGACCACGAGATCGCCGAGCCGCGCCCGGTTGGCGCGGATGGCTTCGATGGTGGGAGCTTCGCTAGGCATCGCCTTCCTCCAGGACCGCTTTGAGAGGGTGGCCTTCCGCGCGGGCCAGGGCGTGGACCTCCTCGACCTTGGTCTCGGCGATCTCGAAGGGATAGACCCCGGCGAGGCCGGAGCCCTCCATGTGCACCTTCAGCATGATGTGGACCGCCTCCGCCTCGCCCTTGCCGAAGATGTCCATCAGCACCTCGACCACGAACTCCATGGGCGTGTAGTCGTCGTTCATGAGGAGGACGCGGTAGGGCGGGGTCTTCTTCTCCGTCCTGACCGTTTCCGTCCGTTCGAGGACGTCGCTCTTAGGTGTCTCCCTGCTCATCGTGCCCGGTCAAGACTACTTCCGAACCCCGGGTTCGGACCAGATCTCCCGGGCTACACTCGTTGCGACCGGGATCTTCCATTGAGTTTCGCCCTTTCCCTCATCGTGGTGGCCGCCACCGTGTATTTCATGGTGCGGCGGTACGAGGTGCGTCTGGTTCTCCTTGCCGCCGGTCTGGTCCTCGGCCTGATCGCGGGATACCCCCTCCTCCTCTTCGACACCTTCACGCGCGCGATGGTCGCGGGAATGGTGGGACCGATCTGCGCGGCCATGGGCTTCGCCGCGGTGGTGTCCGCGACCGGCTGCGACAAGCACCTGGTCCATCTCCTCCTCCTGCCCATCCGCAGGGTGCGCCCGCTGATGCTGCCGGGCGGGGTCCTGGTGGCGTACCTCGTCAACATGGCCGTCTCCTCCCAGACCAGCACCGCCGCCGCGATCGGCCCGATCCTGGTGCCACTGCTGCTGGCCGCGGGCTTCTCGAAGGAAGTGGCGGGAGCGGCTCTCCTGCTGGGCGCCTCCTTCGGCGGAGACCTCCTGAATCCGGGGGCGCAGGACGTGGTGGCGATCGCCTCGGTGGCGGGGATCGCGGCGCCCGAGCTCTCGGCGCGGGTCATCCCCGCGAGCCTGGGCGGCGCGATCACCGCGGCCCTCGCCTTCGCGCTTTTCAATCGTCGGCGGGAGGCGTCGCCCGAAGCCGAGGCGGCCCCCGGGGCCGAAGAGTTCAGAGTCAGCCTTCTCCACGCGTTCGTGCCCATGGTCCCCATCGCCATGCTGCTTCTCGCCTATGGCGGGTTTGCCCCTCTTGCCTTCCTCATCGCCACGCCTCCGGGCGACGAGTGGAAGCCGTTCGCGGGGTCGCTGCCCATCGTGCGCGCGATGCTCATCGGAGTGGTGCTCGCCTTGATGGTGGCGCACCGCGACATCCAGAGGCTCACCCGGACCATGTTCACCGGAATCGGCGAGGCCTATGGCACGATCATCTCGCTGACCATCACCGCGCAATGCTTCGGAGCCGGGGTCGCCGCGGTCGGCCTCTCCGCGAAGCTGCTCGAGATGGCGCGCGCCTTCGGTTTCCTCGCCGTGCTCGCGGCGGGCTTCCCCTGGGCTCTGTCCCTGCTGTCGGGCTCGGGCTCGGGTCCGATTCTGACCTTCGCCCAGACCTTCCTCCCCGGCCTCGGCCCGGAGGATGACGCGGGGCGACTCGCGGCCCTCGCCTGCTTCGGCGGCGCCTTCGGCCGGACCATGTCGCCGGTGGCCGCGGTGGTGGTCTACTGCTCGGGCCTGGTCGCGGTTTCGCCCATCGCCCTCATCCGCCGGCTGACCCCGGCGATTCTCGCGGGGGCGATCGTGAGCTTCGGTCTGGCCTCATGGTAGACCACGCAGAAACTCGACGCACCGGCGCACCGATCGAGCGTATCCTCCGCCCGGCTCCCCCTGTCAGGGCGATCTGCCCTGACCTGTCGCACTGACCCAAATCGAACCGGAAAAGGAAGTCTCGAACCCTCATGCTCGTCAACTGCGCCGCGTACCAGCATGGGAAGAAGCTCGCGGAAATCACCTTCGCCGAGATCCGGCAGTATCGGAGCCGGCCGGATTGCTTCGTGTGGGTGGCCCTCAAAGACGTGGAGCCGGGCGAACTCGAGACCCTCCAGGAGGAGTTCGATCTTCACGAACTCGCGGTTGAAGACGCTCATCACGGTCATCAGAGGCCGAAGATGGACGAATACGGGCAGTCTCTGTTCGTAGTCCTCCAGATCGTCGAGCCGGTGGACGCCGAACTGCACGCCGGTGAAGTCGCGATCTTCGTCGGTACCGGCTACGTGGTCACGGTGCGCCGCGACTCGCAGCACGGGTTCGCGGACGTGCGCAAGCGCTCGGAGCTGGAGCCCGAGCTTCTCCAGCATGGGCCGGCCTACGTGCTCTACGCGCTGATGGACGCGGTGGTCGACCGCTACTTCCCGGTCCTCGACACCCTGACCGAGGAGATCGACGAGATCGAGGAGCGCATCTTCTCCGGCCAGAGCACGCGCGAGCACATCGAGTCGCTCTATGGCCTGAAGCGAAAGCTGATGGTCCTCGATCGCGCCACCAGTCCCCTGCTCGAGGTGGCGGGCAAGCTCCACGGGGGCCGCGTCCCGCCGATCTGCATGGGGCTGGACGAGTACTTTCGCGACGTCTACGACCACCTGCTCCGGTTGAAGCAGACCATCGACTCCCTGCGCGACATGGTCAGCACCGGCATCACGGTCAACCTGTCCCTCATCGGTCTGCAGGAGACCGAGATCACCAAGCGTCTCGCCGCCTATGCGGCACTCGCCGCCGTGCCCACCATGATCGCGGGCGTGTATGGCATGAACTTCGAGCACATGCCGGAGCTCGACTGGATCTACGGCTATCCCTTCGCGCTTGCCCTGATGGCCGGCATCGACGCGTATCTCGTCTACATGTTCAAGCGCGCGAAGTGGCTCTAGCGCGCGGGCCCGAGCAGCACCGCGTTCATGAACAGGAGCTCCGAGGCCTGTGAATAGGCGCGGAAGTTCGGCTCCTCCGCGAAGGCGATGACGTGTCCCGCGCCCAGCGGCTCGTCCATCAGGAAGGCCTTCTGCGCGTATGAGTCCTTGTTCTCCTTCCACACGATGCCGCTGACCGCGAGCTTGTCCGCGGCCGCGTAGACGCCCACGTTCACACCCTTGTCGAGCTTGAGGGGCGCAAAGACGCGCTGGCCGTCGACCATCACCTGGAAGTCGGCATCGAGTCCGGCGCTTAGCCAGTGTTCGGCGTCGAGGCGCCCCTGCAGGATGGCGCCCGCGATGGGGTCGGGCCGCGCGCGCTCCGGAGTGATGGCGCGGTTGTAGTCGAAGCCCTTCTTGTCGCCCGCGGCCTCGGGCTTCTTGGCGTCGGGCGACTCGTCGCTCCGGCCGTCCTTCAGTTCGGTGTCGGTCGAGAGCAGCCCCACCTTGTCGCGGGAGGCCCAGCGCGAGGCTTCGCTGATGGTGATGAGGGTGCCGCCCATGCGCACGAAGTCCTTCAGGCGCGCGACGTCGGCGTCGCCGAGGGCGTTTTCGTAGTTGCCGTTGGGCATGACGATGACATCGAACTTCCGCAGGTCGGCGCGCCGCATGGTCGGGACGCGCATGGCCGTCACTGGCTGTTCGAAACGGCGCTCCAGGACGTAACGCGCCCAGCCCGCGGAGAGGGAGGAAGTCGGCGCATCCCACATGAGGAGAACCCGGGGCGGCTTCATGCGGAGAACCTGATTGCTGCCGAGGGAGATGCCGCCTTCGTCGACGAAGCCGGTGTTCGCGGCCACCATCTCGACCCCCCACTTCGCGGCGAGGGCCTGAAGGGTGGGGTGCAGGGTGGGCGGGTTCTCCGCCACCCGGATGATCGCGGTGCCGATGCCGTATTTGCGCCCATTGAGCGAGAACGGGTCGTCGGCGCTGCGCACCAGTACGCCCAGGCGCGCCGCCTCAGCCATCGCCGCCGCCGCCGCTGATCCCCAGGGAACGAGGTAAGCGACGGTCGCGGCCTTCACCTCGGGTGATTCGACCTTGTCGGGATCGAAGCGCGACCGCTTGCCGGAGAGCTTCACTTCGGAAAGCACGCAGTCCACGTCGAAGAGCGCGGGCAGGCTCCAGGTCGTGATGTCGTAGAACTGGTCGGGAAGGAGCCGCGCGCGGCGCTCTTCCTGCTTCTTCAGGAATCCGGGATCCATGGGCACGTCACGGTCGAGGAGGTTCCTGATCAGGCGCTCCGTCGGCTGGCCGAGGGGGACGATGTACGAGCCTGCAGGGTAGGACGCGCTCTTCATGATCGTGGCGCCGGCTTTCGTGCGCAGGGCGGCGTCGGGCGTGCCCGAAGCCTCATCGGCGCGGAAGACCTCGACGCCCTGCGCCACGAGCAGGCTCGCGAGCCGGCGCGCCCGCGAGGGATCCGCGCCCGGGATCAGGACGTACTCCTTCGCGCCTCCTTCGTCGGCCGCGGACTTGCGGAAGGCGACGAAGTCGTTGAGGAGCGCCTTGCGGTTCTCGGCCGCGGTGAGCGCGGTCCGGATGGCGGAGGTGAAGTGGTGGACGACGCCGTGCTTGAAAGTGAGGTCGTTCCCGTCGGTGCGGCGGAAGATGAGGCCGCGCGACGACGCTTGCTCGAAGGTGTGCCCGAGCGACCCCTGGGCCATCGGCCAGGACACGCCGTAGCCCGGGTAGAAGGAGTCGTAGATTTCGCCGATGAAGTAGGCGAAGCCGCGCTCGTCGAACTTCGCGGCGTTCGCGCGGCCGATTTTGTCGATCCATTCCGTCTGGGTCTTCGTCCGGAACGGATTTCCCGGAGGCGCCGAGGGAGGGAAGTAGTAGGTGGCGTCGCCGCCCTGCTCGTGGAGGTCGACCGTGACCTGCGGGAAGAAATCGAGGAACAGTTTCACCCGCCCCGCGGTCTCGGGCTGGGTGATGGCGAGCCAGTCGCGGTTCAGGTCGAAGAGGTAATGGTTGCTGCGGCCGCCCGGCCAGGGCTCGTCGTGCTCGGCGGACAGTGGCTCCGAGTCGGGCGCGGCCGCCCGTCCCAGGAGATTCTGGAAGTTGAAGCGCGCCCGGCCGTCGGGGTTCTGCATGGGGTCGATCATCACCAGCGACTCGCGCATGATGGTGTCGACTCCCGGGTCGTTCTTCGCGGCGAGCAGGTGATAGGCCTCGGCCAGGGCCGCGTCGCCCGAGGAGATCTCGTTCCCGTGGACGCCGTGGATCAGCCAGGTGACGACCGGGGATCGGTCGACCATCGCCGCGATCTCCGCGGGCGTCGCCCCGCGCGGATCCGCGAGCTTCTTCATGTCGGCCTTGATCGAATCGAGGGCCGCGATGCGCGCGGCCGACCCCACGAACATCACGACCAGGGGACGGCCCTCATGCGTGCGCGCGTACTCGAAGACCTTCGCCCGCCCGCCCGAAGCGGCCTCGAGGGCGTTGAAGTACGCGATGAATCCCTCGCCGGTCGAGATCTGTTCGCCGTGGTCGTAGCCGAGCACCTTCTTGATGGTGGGAATGGCGGGATCGTAGGCGGTGCCGGGCGAGAGTTCGGGCGGACCGGCGAGCAGGGCGAGAAGGACGAGCGACAGCATGGGGGCTCCTTTTGGAAGGGAATGACGCGGGCGGGATCATAGGGCGAACGTCGGCGCCGGAATCGTCTACCGCGGCGCTTCGAGCTCCTTGCAGATGTAGATCATCTGTCCCGTGTGGTGGTCGAGGTGGGCCACGCAGCGCACGAACATGCCGAGCCGGTTCTCCACGTCCTCGGCGCCCACCGCCTCGATGGGCAGGCTCCAGTCCGCCTCGCCCTGCGCGGCGAGGGTCGCGAGGGTCAGGTCGACCGCCTCATCGAAGGCGCGAAGCACGTCGTCCTTCGCTCGTTGCGCGGTGTCCGCGAACTCCCTTGGCCGATCGCGGACGTAGCCCGTGCCCGCGATCCGGGCGCCGATGTAGTAGCTCAGGTTGCCGGTGAGATGGAGAAGAAGATGTCCGGCCGAGTTGCCGTATCCGTACGGCCGCCGCCAAAGCTGCTCGTGCGACAACGGGCCGATGAGGGAATGGACCTTCTGACGAACTCTCTCGGCGTGCAGCGACAGGCTCGCCGCGACGACGGGCGAGAGACTCGTTGGGTTCGGGGTTGCCTTGTCCATGCGGGGAGGCTATCAACCCGCGAGCCCCCGACTGGCGGCCCGGATTCACTTTCTTGAATCGGCTCAATATCGACGCATCCGAAGTAGCCTCGGGAACACAGAACCCGATCCGATGATTCGCGACCTGAACCTCGCCGTGCGCATGCTCCTGAACCGCCCGGGCCTGCTCGTCGTCGCGGTGTTGAGCCTGGGTCTCGGCATCGGCGTGAACGTGGCGGTTTTCAGCGTGGTCCACGGGGCGCTGCTCAAGCCCCTGCCCTATCGGGACTCCGAACGAATCGCGGTGGTATGGCACACCTTCGGCAAGGGGCAGTCCCTCCCCGCCATCCATCCGAAGGACTATCGCGACTACAAGGAGAGGAGCCACAGGTTCGAGGACTTCACCCTGATCGGCGGCTTCGAAACGCTCTTCCAGGCGAAGGGCGATCCCGAGCTGGTGCGGGTGGGGAATGCGGCCGCGAACTTCTTCACCTTCCTCGGCGTGGATCCGGCGCTCGGCCGGCACTTCCTCCCCTCGGACGACCTGCCCGGAAGCGCCCGGGTGGTGTGGCTCGACCATGACCTCTGGCAGCGGCACTTCGGCGGCGACCCCGGCGTCATCGGCCGGATGGTGAAGCTCGACGGCACGGACAACGAGGTGGTGGGCGTGTTGCCGAAGGGCTTCGAGCTGTACCTGCCTTCCGAGGCGTTCTTCGTGAAGCGGCCCCAGATCTGGAAGCCCGCGCGCATCGACTTCGCGAGGCTCCCTCCCCGCAACTGGACGGCGTGGACCGGCCTCGGCCGCATCCGGAAGGGCGTG
>DAORUA010000094.1:0-11085 GCA_035432945.1 Vicinamibacteria bacterium
ACATGGGGATCAACATCGGGGCCCTGATCGCTCCCCTGATCCTCGGCTTCATCGCGCAGGACCCGGCGGTCGTGAACGCCCTGGGTGCTATGGGCCTGGGCACCGTGAACGGTTGGCGGTGCGCGTTCGGCCTCGCCGGGCTCGCCATGGTGGCGGGTCTGGTGCAGTACACGCTGCGCCAGGGAATCCTCGGCGAGGTGGGGCTTCGGGCCGGAGCGCGCGTGACCCCGCAAGGGGACAAGGTCGCTCAGGTACCCCTCACCCATGACGAGCGGCAGCGCATGTGGGTGGTCGGGATCCTGGTCCTGTTCATCATGACCTTCTTCTTCGTGTTCGAGCAGGCGGGCACCACCCTCAACCTGTTCGCGGACGAGCACACCCGCAACTCGATCGCGGGCTGGGCCTTCCCGTCGAGCTGGTTCCAGAGCGTCAACTCCACCTGGCTGCTGCTGCTCGCTCCCTTGTTCAGCTTGCTGTGGGTCAGGCTGGGCGACAAGGAGCCGAGCAGCCCGGTGAAGTTCGCCCTTGGCCTGCTCTTCGTGGGCGCGGGCATGCTCCTTCTGGTGCCACCGAGCCTCGCCTACACCGCCGAACCCGCCCTCCGAGTGGCCCCCTGGTGGCTGGTCGGCACCTATCTCCTGCAGACCATCGGCGAGCTCTGCCTCTCCCCGGTGGGGCTCAGCACCGTCTCCAAACTGGCTCCCCCGCGCTACTCGGGCGTGATGATGGGCGTCTTCTTCTTCGCCATCGGGGCGGGCAACATGCTGGCGGGCTTCGCCGGCGGGTTCAGTGATCGGCTGCCGCCCGCGACGCTGTTCGGGGGCCTCTTCGCCATCACCACCGTGATGGCGCTGGTGCTGCTGGCCCTGACGCCCACGATCAAGAAGATGATGGGCGGCGTGCGCTAGCTCGAGGGACCGCGCCGGCCCGCCTTGACCCATACCAAGACCCAGACCCCTCTCGCCAAGTCAGATCCTCCCCTTCGGGCGGCGCGGGTCTTGAGGGCGCGGCTGACCTTCACCGACGAAGGCCATTCGAAAAAGGTCTTCTTCGCCATCCACGGTGTGCCGGGCTCGGTGCGGGATTTCAGGTACCTGGCGCCGCCTCTCGTCACCTTCGCCCGTTTCATCCGCGTGGATCTGCCGGGCTCGGGGGGATCGGAGCCGAGGCGGGAGGCCTTGCGAAGCTTCGAGGCCCGGGCGGAAACCGTCCTGGGCCTCGCCGACCAGTTGGAGATCAGAAGGTTCGGCGTCATCGGACATTCCATGGGCGCCGGGACCGCCCTCGTGACCGCGTCCATGGCTCCGGAGCGCGTGTCTCACCTGGTCCTGATCGCTCCCATGGGACTGCGGCCCCACCAGAGCCTGTCGCGATCGCGCGCCTCCTTCATGCGCATCGCCTTCATCCTGAAGGTCCCGGGCCTGCGCCACCTCGTTCTTCCCCGGATTCGAGCTCACTACCGGAAGCGGCGGTTCCCCCGAGCCGATGAAATGACCGCGAGCGAGTACGCGACCCAGTTCGAATCGTTCACCGCCGCCGACTATCCGCTCCTCAATCGCGCGGCCAGGAAGCCTCTGCCGAAGAAGACCCTCGTGGTCTTCGCGGAGGATGATCATCTGGTCGAGCCGCAGATCCCCATCGAACTGGCCGCCGCCATTCCCGGGGCCCGCACCCTGCGTTTCGAAGACGGCGGGCACAGCATTCAGAAGCACAAGGCCGCGGAGATCGCCCGCGCCATCCGCGAGCTCTAGGCCGCTTCGACTTCTAGCCGAGCTTGCGGCAGATCGCGTCGAAACGCTTGCGGAGGGCCTCGCCCTCGTCGCCCGTCACCGGTCCCAGCTTCTCGTAGATCGAACGGGCCTTCTCGACCTCGGCCTTGAAGTTCGACCCTCCGGGCTTGGCCCCCATGGTTCTCGACGCCCAGGCTTCCTTCAAACGGGTGGCGAGATCCATGGAGTCGACCTTCGCCTTGTCGTTCTCGAGCGCCTCGAGTTTGACCACGAGCTTCTCGAGCTTCTTCCGGTTCTCCTCGACGTCCATGTCCGTGCCCTTGAAGGCGTCGGTGTTCTTCGAGATCAGGCCCGCGAAGAGGGTCTTGAACTGGAGATCCTGCTCCCGGCTCGGCCGGCCGGACATCTTGCGCCAGCGCGCGCGGAAATCGGCGACCTTGTTCTTGTAGTCCTCGCCGCTCTCCGCCGCGGGTTCGGCGGCGGCGAGCGCCTCCATTTCCGCGAGGAAGGTCGTGCGCTCGACCTGGAACTTCTCGTCCTCGATGGAATCACGGCGGCGGTACCGATCGAAGACCGAATCTACCGCCTTGTGAAACTTGTTGTAGAGCTTTTCGCGTTCGCGCATCGGGATGGGGCCGATCGCCTTCCACTCCGCCTGGAGCTTCTTCGCTTCCGCGGTGGTCTTGTCCCACTCCGTGGAGACGGCGAGAGCCTCCGCCCGTTTCACCAGATCCTCGAAGGCCGCCCGATTCGCGCCGAAGGACTTGTCGCGTTCCTCCATGGCTCCCTTGCGGGCGGCGAAGAAGCGGTCGGCCGGGGCCTTGAAACGCGGAATCAGATCCTTCTCGTGCTTGCCCGAGGAGGGAAGCGCCTTCCACTCGGTCTGCAGGGCCTTGAAATCCTCCGCGCCCTTCTTCCACTCCGTGGATTCGCCGAGGGCCGCGACCATGGCCTCCGCCCTGACGATCAGCTCTTCCTTCTTCTTCTTCGCGTCCTTCTGTTCCGCGGTGCGCTTGGCGAAGAACTCGTTCAAGCGCTTGCGCAGGGGGTCCCGGAACGACGTGAACTTCTTCCAAAGCTCCTCGCCCTGGTCCTTGGGAACCTTGCGCACCTCGGCCCAGCGCGCCTCGATGTCGCGAAGCTTGTTGGCGGCGGAGTCGGGATTCTCGATGGCGGCGGCCGCCTCGATTTCCGCGATCAGACGCTCCTGGGCCGCCAGGTGAGCGAAGCCCGTCCACTCCACCGCCTCCCGGATTTCCTGGGTCTTGGCGAAGAGCTTCGGGCGCACCTCCTCGAGCGCGCGGCCGATCTTCTTCCGCTCGTCGCCCTGGAGCATGCCCACGAGCGGCTCCATGGTCCGCAGCTCGCGCTGCGCCTCCTCGAGCTGGGAAACCGCGACTTCCTTCTGCTGGATCAGGAACTCCAGGCGGGCGGGCAGGGTGCGCAGGGCTTCGAGTTCTTCGTCACGCTTCTGCTGCGACGCCGCGTCGATCTCGGCGAGAGCCTGTTCCACCTTCAGGACCGCGGTTTCGAAACGCAGGCGCCGCGGGTCGTCGTCGGGAACCCCGGTGTCCCTGGTGGTGCGATCCCACTCGGTGCGCAGGGCGCGGACGCGCTCCCGCTGGTTGCGAATGACCTCTTCGGCGGCCAGGCTCTCGGCGCGCTCCGCCAGGGCATCGAGGGAGGGCGACACCGCCGCGAAGCGCTCCGCGCGTCCCGCCGCCGCTATCTTCCGCGAACAGAGGGCGCTGAAGCGCTCGGCGAACTCGTGTCCCTGAACCCCGGAGAGGGGAGGGAGGGCGGCCCACTCGAGGCGCGCTTCGACCACCGCGCTTCGAACTTCCGGGTTGGGAAGAGCCTCGACCCGGGCGAGGATCGCCTCGCGCGCCTGGACCGCGGCATCGAAGTCGGCGAGCAACCGGGCCTCCTCGGCCGGGTCTATGGGTGCCGTGGGCGCTTCCGCCTCCACCGCGGGCTCGAGGTCGGAGGAGAGGTCCGCCTCTTCTTCCTCTTCTTCTTCCGTCTTGCCGAGGCGGGAGAGGGCTTCGCGCGCGACCGGCTTCAGCCGGGCGCGCTCGGCCACCCGGGTCAGCGCGGCCTCGGACTCGATCTTGTCCACCGCGGCGATGCCGGAGTCCTTGAACTCCGAGTGGAGGGCGATGTCGGTCAGGATGGTCTCGTCCGCGTCGTCGACGCGAGCGAGAGCCGCGACCCGGACGTCGTGCGAGCGGGCGGTCTTCGCGATGTCGGCGAGCGCCTTGGGTCCCTTGATGAAGCCCACCGCCCGGGCGCTCGTCTCCCCGTGCACCTCTTTGGCGATTCGAACCAGCTCGTCGTCGGAGAGATGAGGGGCGGTCTCCCCGAAGAGGGACGAGGCCTCGGGCTCGCTCGAAAGCAGGGCCTTGAACATACGGTCCTGGGCTTCCTGCCGGACGTGGGCGTCCGCGTCCGCGTTCAGGACCTTCAGGACCAGGGTCGAGCTCTTGAGCCTTCGCACCGCCACCTGGCGGACCCTCGGATCGGCGTCCTGGGTGGCCAGGCGCTCGAGGGCAGCCTGATCCTCCACGGGCCACTCCCGCGCGGCTTTGGCGCGGACAAGGGGGTCCGTGTTCTCCAGGGGAGGTTTCTTGCTTGGGGAGTCCGAGGTAGGCATTAAAAAGCCGCCTTTGCAGAAAAGGCGGACCGCAGGGGTTTCTGGCAGGTGAGAGCTTAGCCGAGGGTCGCTCGATACGTTGCTTCGTTGAAGCCGACGAGCAGGCGTTTGCCGATTCGGGCGGTGGGCGCGCGGAGCCGGCCCGTGGGTCCGATGAGGGCCCGCTCGAGGAGCGCATCGCCCGGTTTGTCCTTCATCAGGAGCCGTTCGACCTTGCTCCCCCTCGACGAAAGGATCTCGTCCACGCCCTTCAGGAGCTCTTTCGCGTCCTTGAGGGCGAGGTGCGTCTTCGTCGCGTTCACCACGGTCTTCGTCTCGGTTCCGGTCTTCGCAAGAAACTCCTGCGTCTTCTTGCAGGTCATTCAGCCGTTGCGGTGGTACATCCAGTCGATCGTTTTCATCACAGGCGCTCCTCGAAGGTCGCGCGATGCTACCGCGAGGGAGCGACTTCAGGCGTCAAGCCCGCTTGACCCGCCGATTTCGATCCCTGTCGCCTCTCGTCCCGAGGGGTTCGCGGTGACCCCTGCGGCGAAAGACGTCAAGCGCGGTTGACGCCCGGCGCCTCGCGGGCGCGGCTCCCCCGCCCGGGGGCTCCCCGGAAGTGAAGGTCCATCCGGAGCTTGATTCACCCGCTCCGGGGCTGGCACCGGCCTTGCCCCACGGAGCCGCCATGACGTTTCACGGTGGGGGTCCTGGACAACTTGGGAGAGACCAGGGCCCCCGCCACCTCAATAACCATCAACCCATAACCAACAACAACACCCACGAGGCGGACGACCCGCAAGCCAAAGTCGAGTTCGAAGCCTCGAACAAAGGAGAAAACCATCATGCGTATCAACAAGATCAACCGTTTCGTCGCCGCGGCGCTTCTCGCCGCTCTCGTGCTCACCACCGGCCCTGCCTTCGCCGCTGCCTCGGCGCCTGCGGGCAAGGTCAACCTCAACACCGCCACGGTCAGTCAGCTCGAGGATCTGCCCGGCGTCGGCCCCGCCCTCGCGGCCCGCATCGTGGAGCACCGTCAGAAGAACGGCGCCTTCAAGTCCGTCGAGGACGTGATGTCGGTCAAGGGCATCGGCGAGAAGAACTTCTCGAAGATCCAGGGCTACCTGTCCGTGGGCGCGCCCGCGCCCACCAAGGAGACGCCGAAGCAGTAGGCCTGCTTCCCCGAAAGGGCCGGAGAACGGGGCGCGGATGAAGAGTCCGCGCCCCCTTTTTCTGTCCCGAGGACTCGAAGCGAAAGGAAAGACCATGAACAGATCTCCATCCCCTCTCACCGCCTCCGGCTATTCCCTGCTCGAACTCGTCGTCGCCCTCGGCATCATCCTGCTCATGGGCTCGGTGGCCCTTCCGAACATCCTCGGATTCCGGCAGGAGATCGCCCTCGTGGGCGCCGCGCAGGGCTTCAAGATCGAGTTCATGCGGGCCCGTTCCATCGCCACCACGAAGAACACCCAGACCGCCATTCGATTCGAGACCGACGCCTCGGGACGGACGAACTACTCCACGTATGTCGACGGCAACCACAACGGTGTTCTTGCCGCCGATATCGCGAACGGAACCGACCCTCGGATCGCCGGACCCTTCCGGCTCGACGCCGGCCAGTCGGGCGTCGAGGTGGGGGTCCTGCCCGACGCTCCTTCTCCCGACGGCGGCCGCCTGGGCTCGGAGCCCATCCGCTTCGGCAACTCGCGGATGGTGTCTTTCTCGCCGCTCGGGACCGGCACTCCCGGCACCTTCTATCTGCGCACGAGATCCAGCATGGCCGGGGTCCGCGTGACCGGGGGCTCGGCGCGGGTCCGCATCATGATCCTGCGGGGCAAGCGCTGGATCGACCGGCAGGGATGAGCCATGAGAGCCAGGGACACAAGCCCCGTTCTTAAGGTCAGGCCGAAGGACCAGGAGACCGGCGTGCCCCGCGATGCGACGGTTCAGGTGACCGCGCCGCGGCCGGTGGACCAACACTCGACCCACGGCCTCAGAGTGCGGACCGAAGAGCGGGATGTCGACGGAGTTCTCGACATCTCGTCGGACGGCCGCATCCTCTTCTGGCGCCCCGCTCAGGCCCTGGAGGCCGAGGCCCGGCACCAGGTGACGATCTCCGGGGTGCGGGACGACCGAGGCGCGCCCTTCGACGACCACCTGAGCACGTTCGTCACCGGAGCCTTCTCCTATGTCGACCTTCAGCTCCTTCTCGAATAGGCCTAGAGCAGTTCGGCGAGGAAACTGCCGGTGGCCGTGTTCTTCGCGGCCGCGATCTGCTCCGGCGTGCCGGTGGCGAGGATCCTTCCGCCCGCGTGGCCGCCTTCGGGCCCCACTTCGATGATCCAGTCCGCGGTCTTGATCACGTCGAGGTTGTGCTCGATCACCACGATGGTGTTGCCGGCGTCGACGAGGCGATTGATGACGCCGAGCAGCTTCTTGATGTCGTCGAAGTGGAGGCCGGTGGTCGGCTCATCCAGGACGTAGAGCGTGCGTCCGGTCGATCGCTTCGAGAGTTCGCGCGAGAGCTTCACCCGCTGGGCCTCGCCGCCCGAGAGGGTCGGCGACGACTGCCCGAGCGCGATGTAACCGAGGCCCACGTCGGCGAGGGTGTCGAGCGCCCGCTTGATCTGCGGGTGGTGCTTGAAGAGTTCGCGCGACTCGTCGACGGTGATGGCGAGGACGTCGGCGATGGACTTGCCGTTGTAGGCGACGGTCAGGGTGGCTTCGTTGAACCGCTTGCCCTGGCAGACCTCGCAAGGGACATAGACGTCGGGCAGGAAGTGCATCTCCACGCATTTCACGCCGTCGCCTTCGCACGCTTCGCAACGCCCGCCCTTCACGTTGAAGGAGAAGCGTCCGGGCGTATACCCGTTCTGCTTGGCCTGGGGCAGCTCGGCGAAGAACTCGCGGACCAGGTCGAAGACCTTGGTGTAGGTCGCGGGATTGCTGCGCGGGGTGCGTCCGATCGGGGTCTGGTCGATGTCGATGACCTTGTCGATGTGCTGGAGGCCGGTGATCTTGTCGTGCGCGCCCACCGTGATTTCGGTCCCGTGAAGCGCGCGCGCGGTGGCCGGATAGAGGATGTGATTGACGAGCGTGCTCTTCCCCGCACCCGACACGCCGGTCACGCAGATCAGCTTCCCGAGGGGGAAGGTGGCGGTGATGTTCTTGAGGTTGTTCGCGCGCGCGCCCACGACCTGAATGGTGAGGCCATTCCCCGTCCGCCGCGCCTTCGGGGTCTCGATGGAGAGCGTGCCCTTCAGGTACTGGCCGGTGACGCTCTTCGGATTGGCCTTCACCATCTTTGGCGTGCCCTGGGCCACGATCTCCCCGCCGTGCCGCCCCGCGCCCGGGCCGAAGTCGACCAGCCAGTCGGATTCCTCCATGGCCTCGCGGTCGTGCTCGACCACCACCACGCTGTTGCCGATGTCGCGCAGGCGCTTCAGTGCCTCGAGGAGCTTGCGGTTGTCGCGCTGGTGCAGGCCGATCGACGGCTCATCGAGGACGTAGATGACGCCGGTGAGTTCGCTGCCGATCTGGCTGGCCAGGCGGATGCGCTGGCCCTCGCCCCCCGAGAGCGAAGGGGCGGCGCGGTCGAGGGTGAGATAGGTGAGACCGACGTCGACCAGGAACCGCAGCCGGTTCCGGATCTCCTTCAGCAATTCGACCGCGATCGTGGCCTCGGCGCCTTTGAGCTTCAGGCTCTCGAGAAACGCGTGGGCGTCACCCACCGACAACGCGGTCAGGTCGGCGATGGTGAGACCGTCGATCTTCACGGCCAGCGCCTCGCTGCGAACCCTTCGGCCCTGGCAGGTGGAGCACGGCCGCTGCGAGAGGAAGCGCTGGTAGTACTGACGCATGTCCTCCGACTGCGTCTCCTTCATCCGGCGCAACATGGAATTCAGGAGACCCTCGTAGCGCATCCGGAACGTGCCGCCGCCCCACGAGCCCTTGAACTTGATGGCGACCCGTTCGCCGCCGGTGCCGAAGAGCAGGACATCCTTGTGCGCCTGCGACAGCGACTTCCACGGCTTGTTGAGATCGATGCCGCGTTCCTTGGAAAGCGCGCGCACGATGTCCGAACCCCAGCTCGTGGCGTCGTCGAGCTTGCCCCACGCCTTCACCGCGCCCTCGTTGATGGAGAGGTCGGGGTTGGGGATCAGCCGCTCCGCGTCCATCTCCATGCGCGTGCCCAGGCCCGAGCAGTCCGGGCACATGCCCACGGGGGAGTTGAAGGAGAAGAGTTGCGGGGTCGGCTCGGGGAAAGAGAGGTTGCAGTTCGAACACGCGCGCTGCTGAGACATCACGCGGTCGGGCTCGCCCTCCACGGCCACGATCACCACGCCCTTGCCGAGCTTGAGCGACTGCTCCACCGAGTCGGCGAGGCGCGTCCGGTCGAGATCGGGCTTCGCGATCAAGCGGTCGACCACCGCCTCGATCGAGTGCTTGCGCTTCTTGTCGAGCCGGATGTCGTCCTCGAGGGAGATGACCGCGCCGTCCACGCGGGCCCTGGTGAAGCCGGTGCGCCGGATGGTCTCGAAGACATCCTGGTGCTCGCCCTTCCGTCCGTCCACGAGCGGGGCGAGGACGAGGAACTTCTTTCCCTCCTTGAGGGACGCGAGTTCGGCCACGATCTGCTGGGACGACTGCGGCTTCACGTCGCGCCCGCACTTGGGGCAGGAGAGATGGCCGACCCGGGCGAAGAGGACGCGCAGGTAGTCGTGGATCTCCGTCACCGTGCCCACGGTGGAGCGGGGGTTGGCGGATGCCGCTTTCTGCTCGATCGAAATCGTGGGGGCCAGGCCGCGGATGGAGTCGTAGAGCGGCTTGTCCATCTGGCCGAGGAACTGGCGCGCGTAGGCGTTCAGGCTCTCGATGTACCGGCGCTGGCCCTCCGCGTAGAGGGTGTCGAACGCGAGAGAGGACTTGCCCGATCCCGAGGGCCCGGTGAACACCACGAACTTCCTCTTCGGGATCGACAGGGAGACGTTCTTGAGGTTGTGCTGGCGCGCGCCGGTGATGGTGATCGAGTCTGGTTCCAAGAAGCCCTCGGGAGAGAAGGAACGGGTTGGGCGAAATTATAGCGAATATCGAACGCGGCCCGGAAGAATGCCGAGTCGCCGATAATCGCATCCGTGAGCACGTCACGCCGCTTCTTCTGCGACACCGCGATGGGCCAGGTCCACGGCGTCGAGGCGGGTTCGGGTACGGGCGCGCCCTTGATCCTGCTTCACCAGACCCCGCGCTCCGTGGACGAGTTCAAGGAGGTCGTGCCGCTCCTCGCCAGGCATCGACGCACGATCGCCCTCGACACCCCCGGCTACGGCGGCTCCGACCCGGTCGAAGGTCAGCCGACGGTGTCCGACTACGCGCGCGCGGTCGTGGGTGTCCTCGACGCCTTGAAGATCGACCGGGCGGTCTTCGTGGGGCATCACACCGGAGCGATCGTCGCGGTCGAACTCGCGGCGGCGTTTCCCGACCGGGTGGATCGGGTCGTTCTTTCCGGGCCGGTGTGCACGGATGCCGAGGGGCGAGCCGAACTGTCGAATGTGTTCAGGCAGTGGCGGGTGCGGAACGACGGCTCGCACCTCCAGGAAAAGTGGGACCGGTTCTCGAAGTGGACGCCCGACCCGGCCCTGGTGCAGCGGCTGGTCCTCGATCTCTGGCGCGCGGGCGAAACCAGCGAGCAGGGTCACTTCGCGTCGGCGCTCTATCGCATGGAGGATCGCCTCGGCCTGGTGAAGTGCCCGGCGCTCCTCATCTATGGCAAGCAGGACCCCTTCGCCGATCCGGTTCGCGCGAAGCCGATCCGCGAGGCCTTCAAGCCGGCCACCGAGGTCTTTCTCGACACCGGCGTCTTCGTGGCGAACGAGAACCCCGGGCTCTTCGCCCAGTCCGTCCTCGACTACGTTCTCTGACCACCGGTCAGTAGCGGACGGACACCAGGTACAAGCCCTCGGGGCCCGCGGGCGCTGGCCACTGGCTCCGATCATGGCTTTCGAGGGCGCGGGCGAGCTGCTCCACCGTGGTGGCCCCCCGTCCCGCGGAGATCAAGCCCCCCACCATCGCGCGAACCATCCGGCGCAGGAACCCGTCGGCCTCCACGTCGAAGACCATGGTGGAGTCTTCCCAGTGCACCTCGGACCGGGTCACTTCCCGGATCGTCGTCTTGACGTCGGTGCCCGCGTTTCGAAGCGAGGCGAAGTCCTTCCGGCCGATGAAGAGCGCCGCGACGGCGTCGATCACCGCGCGATCCAGCGTGAAACCGGTGTGCCCCGCGTAGCGCCTTCTGACCGCGTGCTGGGTTTCGCAGACGTCGAGCAGATACCGGTAGTGCTTCGACACCGCGGACCGGCGCGCATGGAAGTCGGCGGCGACCGGCGAAGACGCCATGGCCCGGATGTCCCTGGGCAGGGTCGAGTTCAATGCGCGCGCCAGTTCGTTCTCCGGCCAGAGCCGCGGGGTCCGGAATGAAATCACCTGGCCCAGGGCGTGAACACCCTGGTCCGTGCGACCCGAACCCTCGATACGGATGAAGGCTCCGCCGTGGAGCTTCTGGAGCGCCTGCTCGACCTCGTCCTGGATCGTCCGGCCCTTGTCCTTGTCCTGGGCCTGGAATCCCGCGAAGCCGTACCCGTCGTAGGAGAGGGTGACGCGCTGGTTGTGGAGGGCCGCCGCGTCGCCTTCCGCCATCAGGCTTTCGGCCGGGAACCGGGCTTC
>DAORUA010000095.1:0-10954 GCA_035432945.1 Vicinamibacteria bacterium
TGGTGCGGGTGACCCAGGAGACGGAGCGGCTGGGGGGCGCCGCGAACGTCGCGCTCAACGTGAAGTCGCTCGGGGGCAAGGCGGCCCTCGTCGGCGTGGTGGGCGACGATCTCGCGGGAGCGCGCCTGGTGAAAGCCTCGCGGGAGCGCGGCGTCGACGCGCGCCTGGTCCCGCTTGCCGGACGCGCCACCACGGTGAAGACCCGCATCATGGCCCACCAGCATCAGATGGTGCGGACGGACCGCGAGGTCGTCGAGCCGATCGCCGCCGCGGTGGAGGCGAAGCTCCTGGCCCAGGTCGGGAAGGTCCTGACCCGGGGCGCCGCCCTCATCGTGTCCGACTACCAGAAGGGGGTGGTCACGCGCTCGTTCATGCGCGCGCTCATCGCCCTGGCGCGACGGCGCGGGGCCCGCGTGCTCGTGGATCCCAAGGTCAGGAACATCGGCTTCTTCCGCGGCGCCTTCCTCGTCACCCCCAATCAGAAGGAAGCCGAGGAGATCAGCGGCATCCCCATCCGGACCGACGGCGACGCGGAGCGCGCGGTGCATCGCATCGCCGGGGTCGCGGGTACCACCGGCGCCCTGGTCACCCGCGGCGAGGAGGGAATGTCGCTCGGACTGCGGGTCGGACGGAAGTTTTCCTACTGGCACGTGCGGGCGACCGCGCGCGAGGTCTTCGACGTCACCGGCGCGGGCGACACCGCGATCGCGACCCTGGCTCTCGCCCTCGTGGCCGGAGCGGAGCCCCACGAAGCGATGGTGCTCTCGAACCTCGCGGCCGGGGTGGCGGTGGGGAAGCTCGGAACTTCGAGCGTCACGCCTGCGGAAATCAGGGCCGTCGTCGTTCCGTGAAGGTCTGCATCGTCGGGGCCGGGCCCGCGGGCTCGATGGCTGCCCTCGAATTCGCGAAGCGCGGCGCCTCAGTGTCGATCTTCGACCCCTCGCACCCGCGCGAGAAGCCGTGCGGGGGCGGCCTGACCGGAAAGAGCCTCGCGCTTCTGCCCGCGGGTCCAGGTCAGGATCCCCTTCCCGCGCGCCGCGTCCGGCACTGTCGCTTCGACACCGCCCGCGGCCGCATGGTCGAGTTGGACCTCCGCGAACCCGTGGGCATCGTGGCCCGCTCCGAGTTCGACGCGTGGCTGTTGCGACGCGCGGTGGAGGCGGGGGCGCGGCACGTCAACGACCGGATCACGAAGGTCGACGCCGCTGGACGCGTGAAGACGCTCGCCGGCCTCGATGAGACCTTCGACCTGCTGGTCGGCGCCGACGGCGCCAATTCCCTCGTGCGCCGCACCTTCCTCACCGCCACCCCGAAGGAGCGGCGCTGGATGGCCTGCGGCTGGTACGCGCGCGGCGACTCCGAGATGGTGATCCGCTTTCTCAAGGGCGTCGAGGGCTACCTGTGGCTCTTTCCCCGCGCCGGCCACGTGGGCGTCGGGATCGGCGCGCCGCTTGGGAATCCGCCCACGCGGGATCTGCTCGCCCTCCTCGAACGCGAAGTGGCGCGCGCCTTCCCCGCGATGGCGCGCGACGAAGACACCCCCTACTACGCCCACACCATTCCCTCGCCCGGCGAGGACGGCGCGACCCTGCGCGAGATGGCGGGCGAGAAGTGGGCCCTCGTGGGCGATGCCGCGGCCCTCGCGGACCCGATCACCGGCGAAGGCATCTTCTACGCGCTTCGCTCGGGGCAGCTGCTCGCCGAAGCGATGATGACCGGCGGCTCGCCGCGGACCTACGCGGAGCGGGCGATGGAGGAATTCGGCCACGACCTCATGCGCGCGGCGCGCCTCTACAAGAAGTTCTTCGCGCCCGGGTTCACCGACCGCATGCTCGACTACGCCGACCGCTCGCCCGCGCTGTCACGCGTGCTCGTGGACCTGGTCCTCGGCAAGCAGGATTACATGTCCCTCAAGAAACGTCTCGTCATGACCCTGCCGCGTTTCGGCTGGGACCTCGCCACCGCCCCGGTTCGCCGGGCCTGGCGTCGATAGATCCCGCGAGGGGCCCCGCCCTCCGTTTGACCGCTGCCGGGCCGAGGCGTACTGTCTCCCCAAGCTCTGGCGGGCCGCTCGTTGGCGGCCCTGCTGAAAGGATACGAAGGGGAGGTCATGATGAGTTCATGGATTGTGAGCCCGAGGGTCCTCGGTCTCGGCGCGGTGCTGGGTCTTTCGGCGATGCTTCCGGCGGCCGAGGCCCCGACGCGCTCGGTCTTCGTCACCGCGGGCACCCTCCAGGTCGCGAAGGGAGAGGAGAAGGAGCTGAGGGCGAAGGCCAGTGAGGCCTATAAGACGCGCAAGGATGCCGAGAAGAAACTGAAACAGGAGTTCGGCAAGAAGCGCGAGACCTGGCCGCCCGAGAAGGACGAAGAGCTCTACAACCTGGAAGAAGCGGAGGCGGTGGCGATGGCGGCCTGGCAATACCGCAAGGTCGACCCCAAGGCGGTGGCCGACGCGATCAAGGACCTGAACCGGGCCGCGGAAGGCAAGGGGATGCAGGCGGGAAAGAAGAACCACATCACCCTCGCCGGTTCGGCGGCGGAGGCCGACGTGCTCATCGAAGTTCTGGCCCGGCGCTCCGAGTCGAATGGCGGCGCCTTCACGGCCACCGACTGCTGGGTTCTCTTCAGCATCGGCCGTGGGGACAAGACCGCCGCGGCGAAGTTCGCGAAGATCCCGCCCGGCTATCGTCCGAAGACATCATGGGGAGTGAAGGCGTACCGGATCGCGGGACCCACGGCCGAGCGGCCCACGTTCATGTTCGAGGGCTACAACGGCGGCGGCTCACCTTACGGCTGTCACGGCGCCGCCGCCAACGGGGCGTCGAGCGCCATCGACAAGTTCATAGAGGACAACGCCGCGAACCTGGTCGCGAAGTAAGCGGGGACGCTGGGCGCGCCGCGGGCCCTTCGCTCAACCCTGATGCAGAACGGTCACGGGGTTGGCGCGGGTCGCGCGCCTCGCCGGCAGGTACGAAGCGAGCAGGGCCACGGCGGAAAGGACCACTGCTGCTCCGATGAAGGACTGCGGGTCGGTGGCGTTCACGCCATAGAGCATCGTGCTGATGGACCGGCCGAGGCCAAGGGCCGCCCCCACACCCAGCACCAGTCCGATCAGGGTGAGCTTCGCGCCGCGGCGCAGAATCAGACTCAGGACGTCGCGGGTCTGGGCCCCAAGCGCCATGCGGACGCCGATCTCTCTCGATCGCTGGGCCACTTGATAGGCCATGACGCCGTAGAGGCCGACGCTCGCCAGTAGCAGGGCAAGGGCCGAATACACGCTCATGATCCACATGAGGAACCGTCGCGGGCCCACCGAGCGCTCGAGCATGAAGTCCATCGGGAAGACCTTCCACATCGGCTGCTCCGGATCCACCGCCCACACCGCCTTCCTCACCGCCTCGGCCATGGCCGCGGGATCGCCGACCGTGCGCACCACCAGCGAATTGAAGATGTGCGGTTGCTGGGCCTGGCTGACATAGGCCTGCAGCCGGTCCGAGTCGGCGACGCCGTAGTGCTTCACATCGCCCACCACGCCCACGATGGTGGCGGTGATCGGCTGGCGGGGGTCGGGAAAGAGGACGGTGCGGCCGATGGGATCCTGGTTGGGCCAGTAACGGTCGGCGAGGAGGCGGTTGACCACGATCACCGGCTGCGACTCCGGAAGGTCGCTGTCGGTGAAGCCGCGGCCCCGGAAGAGGGGAATCTGCATGGTCTCGAAGTAGTGCGTGTCCGGGAAGTTCAGCAGGACGCGCGGACGGTCCGCGGCTGAAACCGGCGGCGCGCCCGGCACCTCGAAGGGCACGGTGCTGCCGTTGCCGCCGAAGGGAACCGCCCGCACCACGGAGGCGGCGACCACCCCGGGCAGGGCGCGCACCTTCTCCACGATCTGTCGATGGGTCGCCCATTGAAGGGGGCCGTCCGGATATTTGTTCGCGGGCAGCCGGTACTCGAGGGTCAGCAGGTGATCGGGATTGAAGCCGACGCGGACGTTCGAGAGCTTCTGGAAGCTGCGCAGCATGAGGCCGCTCCCCACCAGCATGGTGAGGGTGAGGGCGACCTGCGCCACCACGAGCGAACTCGAGAGCCGGGCGCGGCCCGGCCCCTCGACGGATCGTCCGCCTTCCTTCAAGGCCATCGAAAGATCCGGCCGGGAGAAGCGGAAGGCGGCGAGGGCGCCGAAGAAGGCGCCGGTCGCGCCCATCAGCGCGAAGAGGAAGACGATCACGTTCGCGTCGAGACCGGGGACGATTCCCGCGGGCATGGGACGGGGCGAGGAAGCGAGCAGGGCCTGAAGCCCCGCGTAGCCCACTCCGATGCCAAGGGCGCCGCCCGCGACCCAGAGGAGCGCGGCTTCGGTAAGCATGTGCCTGACCAGCCGGCCGCGTCCGGCGCCCATGGCGGCCCGGGTCGCCATCTCGGTCTGACGCGAAGCCGCGCGGGCCAGCATGAGGTTCGCCACGTTGGCGCAGGCGATGAGGAGGACGAAGGCGACCGCACCCATGAGGAGGAGGATCAACTCCCGCACATCCTCGACCACCGCTTCGCGCAAGGGCCGCGCCGTCATCCTTCGGCCCGCGCCTGCCTGCGGGAACTGGGTGGAGAGGCGCGCCGCGATGGTGTCGAGTTCGGCCTGCGCCGCCTCCATCGACACCCCGCGCTTGAGCCGGGCCACCGGCCCGACCAGTCCGTTGGCCCGGTTCAGGTACGCGTCGCCCGCGCTGAAGACCGGCCAGCTGTGATGAGGCATCCACACTTCGATCTCGTCGAAGACGAAGCGGAAGCCGCGAGGCAGGACGCCCACCACGGTGTAAGGCGAGTTGTTCACCACGATCGACTTGCCGAGGATGCCCGGGTCGCCGCCGAACAGGCCCTGCCACGTCTCGTGCTGGAGGACGCAGACGAGGGGCGCACCGAGCGCGTCGTCGCCGGCCTGGAAACCGCGGCCCATCGCGACATCGACCCCCACGACCTTGAAGAAGTTGTCGGACACGAAGCCGCCCCGCACGCGCGTGGGCTCGGCCCTCCCGGTGAGATTGGCGCTCTGCGGGACCATCGCGGAGAAGCCGTCGAAGAGCGTGGCCTGCTTCTGGAGGTCTTCGAAGTCGGGGAAGGAGATGAACTGCTGGCGGCCCCTGGGATCGAGACCATTGAGGGACAGCAGGCGCTCGGAGTCGGGCAGGGGCAGAGGCTTGATCAGCAGCGCGTTCACCAGGCTGAAGATCGCGGTGTTGGCGCCGAGGCCGAGGGCGAGGGTGAGGATGGCCACGAAAGTGAAGCCGGGCGTGCGCGAGAGCATGCGCGCCCCGTAGCGCGCGTCGTTCCAGAGTGTCTCCATGGGGCCGTCTCCTTTGCGCGGGGGATGCCCGTCGCGTTGCGTCTGCTTGTGGGTGAGGTCGAACCAGCCGAGGCGCAGGGCCAGGGCGGCGGCGTGGCGGCAGTACCAGAGGGTGGCGCTTACCCGGCTCCTCGCGGCCCGGTCGCGCCACTCTTCCTCGAGATCGCCGATGACCGACTCGCGCAGATGCCGGGGGACCGTCTTCTCGAGCCAGTCGAGAGCGAAGCGGGGCGGTTGGTCCGGCTTCACGCTTCCCTCCGCCTGGGCTCGAGGCCTTCCCACATGCTGCGAAGCGCGGTCCACGAGTGCTCGAGGGCCTTCGCCCCGGCGGGCTTGACCTCGTAGAAGCGCTTGGCCCGCCCTCCGCGTTCCGCGGTGGCGTCAGCGAGCCATGACTTCAAGTAGCCCTTCTCCTCCAGGCGATCGAGGGTCACGTAGAGCGCGCCCCGGGCTACGCTGCGCGAGGTGCGGCTTTCGATCTCCTGCCGGATCGGAACCGCATAGGCGTCGCGGTCAAGACGCATCACGGCCAGGAGAACGATCTGCTCGAATTCGCCAAGGGGAGCGTGGGGGTTCATTTCTTTGAAGGCCTCGATCTGATTGCCTACATTCTAGGCATTAGACGCAAGCCGCCGCCCAAGGGTTCCCGGGAAGTTTTGCGGCGGCTACTTTTCCTTAGGGTCCGTCATCGCGGTGTGCAGCATCGAGATGCCGGTGTAAAGAACCACCGCGGCCACCAGCCAACGGAGCTTGACCAGATCGAGGTCCTTTATCCACAGGCCGGCGATCAGCACGGCGGGGAAACCGCCGGCCGCGAGCCCGAGCGCCGACTTGAGGCTGTACGAGCCCTTGTCCACGAACGGCTTGGTGGCGCCGGTCATGAGGAACGCGCAGGAGCCCATCATGATGGGGAAGGCCGCCCGCTCGTTCATGCCGATGAAAGAGACAAGGAGCATGCACGGCGCGTAGAGACCGATGCCGATGGTCATGAGCGCGCCGAGCATCAGGTTGCCGAGCACCGCCACCACCAGCATGGCGCCCTCGACCCCCGAGGCCTCGCCCTTGCTCGCGATGTACCCGAGGTTCTTGGCCGCGAAGAGCCCGGCGCCGATGAGAAGCGCCGTGCCCATGCCGACCCGGATGTGATGCCGCGACCAGGACGCCACCACCTTGGCCCCGAAGAAAGCGCCCACGAATGCCGCGCTGATCATGAGCACCAGAGTGACCGGATCGACGAGGACGCCGCCGATGAAGATGAAGGCCTGGGTGATGGTCGGGATGGTGTGTCCGACGTTGAGCGTGCCGGGAATCCACTCATCCTTGACGAGCTTCCAGGCCCGGAACATCGCGGTGGTCGGCGCGTAGGAGCCGATGCCGAGGGTGTCGAAGAAATTCGTGACGAAGCCGATGCCGAGGTCGAGCGGGCCGGGGAAGCCCTCGCTCAGTTTTCGCTGCGCGCCGTGAAACCACGTGTACAGGTAGAAGGCCACGAACACACCTAGGCCGATCTGCAGGGCTTTGATTGGATCCATACTGGTCCGAAGATTACCCTGTGTTGCGCCCGGGCGTTCGGCGTGGCATGGTCGGCCTTCGCCCCCTCGCGAAGGAGAAACGACCGATGAAGAAGTCCACGCTCGCAGCCGCCCTGATCGGCCTCTGGCTCACCCTGGGCATCTCGCCGGTTTCCGCTCAGCCTGCGGCCAGGAAGAAGCCGGCCGCGTCGGGACCGGTGCTGTGGGAAGCCGCGTCCGCGGGCATGTCCGCCGAACGCCTGGATCGCATCTCGAAGACCATGCAGCGCTATGTCGACGAGGGCCGGATCGCGGGCACGGTCACGTATCTCATGCGTCACGACAAGCTGGTCCACTTCGAGGCCCACGGCTGGGCCGATGTCGAGGGTCGGGTTCCGATGAAGAAGGACACCATCTTCCGGATCGCCTCGATGAGCAAGGCGGTCGCGAGCGTGGCCGCCATGATCCTCATCGAGGAGGGTGCCTTGAGCCTGGAGACGCCGGTGTCGAAGTTCTTCCCCGGTTTCAAGAAGACCACGGTGGCGCTCCGGCCGCCCCCGGGCGCCATGCCGGATTCGCCCGCGACCATCGTTCCCGCGAAGCGAGAGATCAACGTCCGCGACCTGATGACCCATACCGCGGGCATCTCCTACGGCTATGGCCCGGGCGCTTCGCTGTGGAAAGCCGCGGGCATCCAGGGCTGGTATCTCGCGGATCGCGCCGAGCCGATCGCCAGCATCGTCGAGCGCATGGCCGCGGTGCCCATGGACGCTCAACCCGGCGAGGCGTACGTCTACGGCTACGGCACCGACATCCTTGGCGCGGTGGTGGAGAAAGCTTCGGGCAAGCCGCTCGATGTCTTCTTCCGCGAGCGCATCTTCGAGCCGCTCAGGATGGTCGACACGTCCTTCTTCCTCCCCCCGGAGAAGCGCGACCGCCTCGCCACCGTCTACACGCCCAAGGAGGATGGCACGCTGACGCGCGCCCCCGACACCGCGCCGCTCATTAATGGCGCGATGGTGGCCCAGGGCGCCTACGTCGACGGCCCGCGCCAGTGCTTCGGCGGCGGCGCCGGTCTTCTCTCCACCGCGCCCGACTACGCGCGTCTCGTCCGCATGTTCGCGAACGGCGGTTCGCTCGACGGCGTTCGCATCCTCTCGCCCAAGACGTTGGCCCTGATGTCATCGAACTTCGTGGGGAGTCTGTACAACGAGGGCCGCACCGGTTTCGGCCTCGGCTTCGAAGTGGTGGAGCACATGGGCCGTTCGGGCCGCTACGGTTCCGAGGGAGCCTTCGGCTGGGGCAGCGCCTACTACGCGAACTACTGGGTCGACCCGCAGGAGGACATGCTGGGGCTCTACTTCTCGCAGTACCTTCCCTACTCGATGAACGACCTTCAGGCGAAGTTCAGGACCATGGCCTACGCGGCGATCGAGGTTCTGGGCGGGAAGCGATAGTCGGACCGACGCCATGGCTGCGATCACGCTGCGCCGCGAATGCCCCTGCCGCTCCTCGCCCGTGATCACGGGTCGGGTCGACGAGGAGGCGATCGGATGGGGCCCCTTTCTGCGTCTCGCCATCTTTGGCTTCGCACTCGGCTTCGCGCATCTGTATGCGGGCGGCTGGGGATGGATCGGCTGGGTGGCGGTGGGATCGCTCGACCTTCTCTGGGTTCTGATGTTCCTGTTCGTCGTCGGCGAAGCACGGGCGCAACGGCGCCAGGGTCTCGGGTATGTGCGGGTCGGCGCTTCCTCCTTCCGTCTCGGCGACCGCCTGGCCCTGCAGGTCGGGGCGGAACGCGGATTCGACGGGTTGAGCCGGATCGAGGTCTCCCTTCGGTGCGTCGATGCGGTCATGGAGGATCGCGAGACAACCGCGCAGGGGGGACAGACCGTCATGGAGTCCGTGCAGATCTGCTACGCGGCGTGGGAGGACTCTCTATCTGTCGATGCCGCTCGCCTGGAGGGGCGAAGCGAAGCGAGCTTCGAGTTCACCCTGCCGAAGGCCCGGGATCTTCCCGAGCCGCCGCGAGGCGGCCTGGAACGGTACTGGGAGATCGAAGTGGACCGTCGCGGGGGAGCCTCGGCTCTTCGTCACCGGGTGCTGGTCTATCCCTAGCGCCCCCTGCTAGAATCCCCGTCCCTCAAAGCGTGGCGCTATCGTCTAGGGGTTAGGACGGTTGGTTCTCAGCCATCAAACCGGGGTTCGAATCCCCGTAGCGCTACCATCCATTTGAGCAAAGCCCGGAGTCCAGGCGCCAGCCCTTTCCCGCGCGCGGTTCCCCCGTCCTTCGATCCCCGGGGCGCGTGTCATCCTCGGGAGCGACCGCGGGGTTCATCAGCTATAGACTCGCGGCTTCGCCTTGCCCCGGAAGGCTGCGCACGCTCATCGCGTGCATCCCAGGAACCCATCCAGAAACCCCCAAAGAAGAGGCGCCCCTTGTTCCTACGTCGAATCCTGCTTCCTTCGCTCACGAGCTTCGCGGTGGTGATGGCCGTGAGCTTCATCCTGCCCCTCGGCGCCACTCGCGCCCAGGAACCCGCCACTCCCGCCGGCAGCCCGAGCGCCGGGGCGCCGGTCGCGCCGGCGCCGCCCACGGCCACGCTCGCGGCAAGCGAGATCGACGCGACCCTCACCCAGGCCCAGATGCTGCTGAAGCTCGGCGACCTCGAAGGGTCCGAGGCCGGGCTGCGCCGGATCCTCGCCGTCGCGCCGGGCCACCTCGGCGCCCTGACCACGCTGCGACGGGTGCTCATCGACGCCCACCGCAAGGCGGCGCTGCCCGACGTGCTCGCCTCGCTCAGCGTGGCGCATCTCGAGGCCGGCCAGCGTGATCTGGGCGAGGCGCGACTCGACGAGCTGATCGCCATCGACCCGTCCCATCCCGGGCGGGCCGCCCTCGAGCAGAGGCTCGGACGGGGCAGGGCCCAGGTTCAGGGGGGCGGCGGCATTCTCGACCGGCTGCGCGGGGTGATCGGGATCGCAGCCATTCTCGGGATCGCCGTCCTCATGAGCAACAACCGCAGGAAGATCAACCTGCGCCTGATTGCCTGGGGCCTCGGACTTCAGATCGCGTTCGCGATGCTCATACTGTGGACCCCGCCGGGGCGCTGGCTCTTCGACGGCGCGCGGATCGCGGTGGCCAAGCTGCTGAGCTTCACCGACTATGGCGCGGGCTTCATCTTCGGCAACCTCTACAACGGGGTCGCCCCGGTGGGCGGCCAGGGGCCGCTCTCCCTGATCGACGCGGGCAGCGGCGATCTGGTGGGCATCGGCATCATCTTCGCCTTCCACATCCTCCCCACCATCATCTTCTTCGGCTCCCTGATGTCGGTGCTGTACCACTTCGGGGTCATGCAGACGGTGGTGCGCGGGATCGCCTGGGTGATGACCCGCACCCTCGGCACCAGCGGCGCCGAGTCGCTCTCGGCCGCCAGCAACATCTTCGTCGGCCAGACCGAGGCCCCGCTGGTGGTCAAGCCCTACGTGAACGAAATGACCATGAGCGAGTTGACCGCGATCATGACCGGCGGCTTCGCCACCGTGGCCGGCGGGGTCATGGCCGCCTACGTGCGCTTCGGGGTGGACGCGGGGCATCTTCTGGCTGCGAGCGTCATGGCTGCGCCGGCCGGACTGATGCTGGCCAAGATCATCTATCCCGAGACCGAGGTGCCCCGCACGCAGGGCGGCGCGGTTCAGGATCCCGAGCGCACCACCGCCAACGTGATCGACGCCGCGGCCTCCGGCGCGGGTGACGGCATGAAGCTCGCCATCAACGTGGCCGCGATGTTGATGGCCTTCATCGCCCTCATCGCCCTGGTCAACTCCGCGCTCGGCCTGGCCGGCCTGTCGCTCGCCACCATCTTTGGCTACGTCTTCTATCCGCTCTCCTGGGCCATGGGGGTCGACAGCCGGGACCTGCTCGCTTTCGGGAACCTGATCGGCACCAAGCTGTCCCTGAACGAGTTCGTGGCCTACGTCGAGCTCGGCCACATCAAGAACACCCTGAGCCCGCGCACCGTGGTCATCGCCACCTACGCCCTGTGCGGTTTCGCGAACTTCTCCTCCATCGGCATTCAGATCGGCGGCATCAGCGGCATCGCCCCGG
>DAORUA010000096.1:0-10896 GCA_035432945.1 Vicinamibacteria bacterium
CCGGCACTCGGGAGTAGTCGGCATCCGCGGGCGACCCCTGGGGCGTCCGTCCGATGCGGCGGGAGTAGAAGAGATTCGGATTCGAATAGTTGAAGCTCATGTTGTTGGACGCGCCCCCCCAGCCGAAGCCGAAGGTGTCCGAGCCCTCGATGAAGAAGGGCCGCTTCTCGTCGTAGAACGATTCGACGTCCGAGAGGTTCACCACCGCGGGGTCCACCTCCACCTGGCCGAAGTCGGGGTTCAGGGTGGCGTCGAGGGTGAGGTTCGAACCAAGGCCGAGTTTGACGTCCCCGCCGATGGCGGCCTCGCTCTGCCGGCCGTCGTGGAAGGGGTCTCCCGCGATCGCCTCGGAGGTGTGGGTCTTCGCCGTGGTGTAAGGGGTGACCAGGAAGCGGCGCTTCGGCTGCAGCCCGGTGAGACCGACGAGGGGCAGGAAGCGCGACACGAACCCGGACTCCTTCTTCGGACGGAGCGAGGCGTAGGCCTGCTCGTTGGTGCGCGTGATCGACCGGCGGAAGTTGACGCCCCAGCGCGCGGCCTCCTCCTGCTTGAACCGGAGCTGGGAGAGGGGAATGCGGAACTCCGCCTGCCAGCCTGCGCCGTCGGGTTTCGCCCGGCCCTCCCAGATCCCGTCCCAGGCGTTGTCGTCCCAGTCGTCGTTGTAGAGCGTGCCGTCGGAGAGCGTCCCCCCCGCGGAGACCCCGAAGTAGAAGCCGGTGCGCTTGTCGTTATAGGGATCGAGGTACACCGTGAACGAATCGGAAGCGAGGTCGGAGTCGCGCCGGCCGAGGAGGGCCTTGATCGCCCCGGGCTGGGAGTCCTTGAGACGCGCGCCGATGTAGATCGAATCGTCGTCGTACATCACTCGCACCTCGGTCTCTTCGCTGACCCGCTGGCCCTCGTTGGGGTCGCGCTGAGTGAACGTGGTGAACGGGATCGCCTGCTGCCAGGCCGACTCGTCGAGCTTCCCGTCGACGTTGATCGAGCCCTCCCCCACGCGGACGGCGTTGACCTCCGCGAGCGCCGCCGCCACGGCCTTAACGTCGGTCTGGGGTGGTGCGGAAGACAAGGCTGTCGCCAGAATCAATAGATTGAACATCGCGTGCGCTCCGGTCAGGGGCGGCCTCGATGGGTGAAGCCGCGCGTCTGTTACTGAGACGCTGCGCGGACGGCTTCGGTTCCCAAATATCCGGGACGAGGACTCAGGAGGCGGAGGAAGCGGTGCGTCTCCAATACGCGTACGCGGGCAGGCCGAGCAGAAGGATCCCGAACCCGAACAGGGATTCGATCGGCCGTTCGATCAGGGAATTGAGCACGAAGGCGAGGCAGGTCAGGACGAACACCAGGGGTACGAGCGGGTAGCCCGTGACCTTGTAGGGCCGCGGCCATTCCGGGCGCCGGGCGCGAAGCACGAACACCGCGACGCCGGTCAGGGCGTGGAACAGAAACAGGATCACCACCACGTAGGTGTAGAGCGCCTCGTAGGTGCCGGAGACGGTGAGCAGCACGGTCCACAACCCCTGGGCCAGGATGCAGGCTGCGGGAGTGTGCCACTTCGGATGGACCACGGCCAGAGACTTGAAGAAGACGCCGTCCCGGGCCATGGGCAGGTAGGTCCGGGTCGAGTAGAGGATGGTGGCGCCGATGCATCCGAAGGCCGACACCATCACCGCGGCGGATACGAGCTTCGAAGCACCCGCGCCGAAAAGGGCCACCGCCGCCGCCTCCGCGATCCTGGGATGGGCGGGAATCTCGCTCACCGGGACGGCCCGCAGGTAGACGACATTGAGGAGCACGTAGAGGAAGGTGACGATGCCGACGCCCGCGAACATGGACCGGGGCAGGTCGCGCGAGGGTTCCTTCATCTCGCCCCCGAGGTAGGTGACGCCGTACCAGCCGTCGAACGTCCACAGGACGCCGATCATGGCCACCCCGAAGGCTGAAATCAGCGAGGCGGGGACGGCCGAGGAGAAGTAGTCGGGAGAGACGGTGGGGGCCACGAAGAATCCAAGCAGGGCGAGGGCCAGGATGGCGCCGATCTTCAAAACGCCGAGAACGTTCTGGAGCAGGGCGCTCTCGCGCAGGCCCACCATGCTCGTCACCGTGAAGAACACCACGGCGAGGACCCCGGCGAGCGCCCCCCCCGTGAGTTTCCACGGATGACCGAAGACGTCCGCGCTCATCAGGATGTTCCCGGTGGAGAAGAAGGGAAGGAACGAGCCGAGGTACTCGCCGAATCCCACCGCGATGGCGGCGAGCCCGCCGGACATGATGACCAGGAAATCCACCCACCCCTTGAGAAAGCCGAAGAGCGGCCCGTAGGCCTCCTTCAGGAAGTGGTAGGGCCCGCCGGCCCGCGGCATCATGGTGCCAAGCTCGGCGTACGTGAGGGCGCCCGCGATGGCGAGCAACCCTCCGCACACCCAGGCGAGCATGATCAAACCCGCATGGGGCAGGGCCCGGGCCACGTCGGCGGTGGTCAGAAAGGCGCCGGTCCCAAGGACCGAGCCCACGGTGATGAGGGTGGCGTCGGTCGCCGACAGCCCTCGGATCAGTTCACTCTTCGAGGGCTCGCCCATCCGGTCATCCTACCGGAGGTTCGGGTCTCAATTGCCGCCGAAGATCACCGATCGCATGGAAAGGGAGCCGAGGTCGAACCCGGTGATCGGAAAGCTCACCGGGTCGTCGCCCCCCGCCCCCGCCGCGTAGAGGAGCGGCAGGTAATGCTCGGGTGTCGGGTGCGCCTTGCGGCCTTCCGCGGATTCGATGAGCCGCGCGAGGGCCCCGGTGTCGCGGGCCTCGAGGCCGCGAACCACCGCGCCGTCGAAATCCGCCGCCCAGGCGGGGGTGACGACATCGCCCGAACGCATCCTCCCGAAGGCATCGCCCAGGTTGTGGACGATGTTGCCGCTGCCGAGAATCAGGATGCCTTCATCGCGCAGCGGCGCCAGCGACCGGCCGATCTCCACGTGGCGCGACGCGGGAACCCGGCCGTCGATGCTCAACTGCACCACCGGAACGTCCGCGGTGGGCCACACGTGTTCGAGGACGGACCACGTGCCGTGATCGAGGCCCCAGTCGAGACTGGTGGAAGCGACCTCCGCGCCCAGCAGGCCCACCACGCGATCGGCGAGCTCGGGGTTGCCCTTGGCGGGGTACTGCACCTGATAGAGCGCCTCGGGAAACCCGCCGAAGTCGTAGATGGTGGGGGGCTGCTCGTTCGCGGTCACCGCGGTGCCGCGGGTGTACCAGTGGGCGGAGACGGCCAGGACCGCGGCCGGCCTGGGCAGACGCGTCGCGAGGTCGCGGAAGGCGCGGCTCCAGACGTTGTCTTCGATGGCGTTCATCGGCGACCCGTGCCCGACGAACGCCACCGGCATGCGGGGCGACTGCGGCAAGAACTACTTGCCCGCCTTCCCCATCTTCTTGATCGGCGACTCCACGAGCTTGTACCCGGCGGGGGTGGCGAAGGCGTCGGCGGGAACCGCGCCCTTCTTGACCTCGGTCGCCTCCATGGTGGTGTCCACTTTCCTGCCCATCATGCTCATGGTGGTGTGCTGCCAGAGTGCTATGCCCTGAACCTCGGACATCTTCTTCACCATCTTGTCCATGCCCTGCATCATGGGGATGCTGACCCGCGACAGCTTCTGGAAGTTCGCGGGGTCGAAGGGGGGCACGAGGGCGGTGCTGTTGCAGCTCTCCTGGGTCATGTTCGTGCCCATGGCGATGGTGTAAGTCTGGCAGGGGTAGCCCGCGATGGTCTTGCTGGCGCCCTTGGTGACCGTGACCTCGCCCGTGGCCGCGCCCATCATCCCCGCCATCTTCTCCCGCATCTGCGGGGGCATGCTCGCCATGGTCTGCTCCATCTGCGCGGCCATGGCCTTCATCGCCTCGTCCATCTCCGCGACCGTCATCTCGGAATACTGCTTCTTCTGGTGATCGATGGTGATGATCTTGCCGGAGACGAACTCCATGATGGTGTCGGTCTTGCCGCTGCCCATGCGGATCCGGTCCTTGGTGAAGTAGTGGGTGGCGGTGCTGCCATCGTTCGACTTGAACGTGATGGTGAGGTCCTCGGCCGAGGCGGAGAGAGCGAAGGCGGAGAGAGCGAGCACGGCTACAGATCGAATCATTTCGTGTCCTTTCAGTTTGGGGAGCGGCAAGGATATCGCTCCGGGCCCTACAGTTTCGAGGCGTCGATGAACGCCTGCACGTGCCGCTCCAGGGTGGTCATGGGAAGGGAGCCGCTCATCAGGATCCAGTCGTGGAACTTCCGGATGTCGAACTTCGGGCCGAGGGCGGCCTTCGCCTTCTCGCGCAGCTCGAGGATGCGCATCGCCCCCATCTTGTAGGCGAGGGCCTGGCCGGGCATGTCGCAGGAGTAGCGCAGGGTCTCGCTCGCGATCTGGGTCTCGGTCTCCATCGCGTTCTCCTCCATGTACGCGATGGCCCGGCCGCGCGGCCAGCCGAGGGCGTTCATGCCGGTGTCGACCACGAGCCGGACGGAGACGAACATCTCCATGGCGAGGCGGCCGTAGCGGTCGTAGGGATCCTTGTACATCCCCATCTCGCCGGCGAGACCCGCCGCGTACTCGCCCCAGCCCTCGGTGAACGCGGTGTCGAAGGACTCGCGGCGGAACTCGGGGATGGCCGGATTCTCGAAGGCGAGGTTGATCTGGAAGTGATGGCCGGGGATGAGTTCGTGGAAGATGAGCGCGCCGGCGTTGAGGAGCGAGCGGTCGCGGAGGTTAGAGCCGTTGTAGTTGTAGTACCCCTTGGGATCGGTGGCGGTGGGGATCTGGTAGTAGCCGAAGGTCTGGCCGGGCTCGAGCTGCGGGTCGAGCCGCTTGACGCCGTACGGGGCCTTCGGGCGCCGGCCGAAGAACCGATCGACCACCGGCTCGATGCGACTGATGTGGCCCATCAGCCGCTCGCCGATCTCCGCGGGGGTCTTCGGGAAGAGACGCCGCTTGTCGCGCAGCGACTCCTTGAACTCGGCCGGCGTGCCCGTGAAGCCGAGTTCCTCCCGGATCTTCGCCATCTCGCCCGCGATGCGCGCGACGTTCTCGAGGCCGATCTGGTGGACCTGCTCGGGAGTGACGTCCATGGTGGTGTGGAGCTTCACGGACTCCCGGTACGCTTCGAGCCCCCCGGGGTACTGCTGCAACCCTACGCCTTCGGGAGCCTTGTCGCGATAGCCGCCGGAAACGGCCGCACCCAGACGAATGACCGCGGGTGAGACCTTGTCCCCCACGACCGCGTCCACCGACTTGAGGAAGGCCGCGCGCTCCGCCTGGGGGAGCGAAGCGAGCCTCGCCGTCCTCGGCCGGAAGGGACTGGCCTCGCCGATCGACGCGAAGGCCCGGAGGAACCCGTCGACCTGGTCGAGCTGAGGTTTTGGAACCCGGATCCCCTTGCCCGCCTGCACCTTCAAGTTCGCGACGATCGCGTCCGCAAGCCCGGACACTTCGGCCAGGCGCGCGAGGTAGCGGTCACGATCGGCCGCGGTGGCAAGGGGCATGCCGCTGAAGATCTGGCCGACCCCGCCAAGCGGCGACAGGTACGGCGTCACCTGGAAGCGGTAGTAGAAGCTCTTCGGGGAGTTCACGCGGAGGGTGAGCTGGCGAGTCAGGACATCGAGGGAGAGGGTTTCCTCGTGGGTGAGCTCCGTTCGCTTCACGGGGCCGAGCCGGGCCAGGAGGCCGCTGGCCTCCCGGGCCTCCCGCTCCTCGCCGGCGAGGGTCACGTCGGGAAGCTTCTCGATGGGCAGGCCGAGCTTCAGACGACGCATGGGCACGTCGCGGGTCAGGACCTGCAGGTAGGCGTCCCCCACCTCGCGGACCAGCCGCGCGGACTCGGTCTCGGCCGCCGAGGTGAGAGCGCCGAGGCAGACCAGGACCAGAGCGAGAGTCGACCTATGCATGGAATTCTTCATTCCGCGGGATTCTATCGGCCGCAGCGCGAGGCGATCCGCCGACTCCGGCCCATGACGACTCCCAGGCCCAGGGGCCCGCAATGAGGGTGGTGTGTTTCTCACCATCGTAACGAACGCAAATTGGGGAAGCCGGTATCATTCTCCGCATGCGAGCCCTCCTCGCCAGCAAGAGCGCCGAAGTGGCCCAACTGTGCGCGCGACATCGCGTGATTCGCCTCTCCGTGTTCGGTTCGGCAGCGAGGGGCTCGTTCCAAGCCGGCCGAAGCGATGTGGACCTGCTGGTCGAGTTCGATCCGATGCCACCTGCGGAGCACGCGTCGCACTATTTCGGCCTCCAGGAGGACCTCGAGGCCCTCTTGAGCACACCGGTGGACCTGATCGAGTCGAAGCCCATTCGAAATCCTTTCTTCCGGCAGGCCGTCGAGACCGGAAAGGTCCTGCTCTTTGAAGCCGCCTGAGGTCCGCAAGTACCTCTTTGATATCGCCGAGGCCTGCGACCTCATCGCTGAATTTGTCGCTGGAAAGAAGTTCTCGGACTATCAGCAAGACCGAATGCTCAGGTCGGCCGTGGAGCGACAATTCGAGATCGTCGGAGAGGCCTTGCTCGGATTGTTGCGAGTCGCTCCGGATCTGCAGACACGGGTGAGCGATACCCGACGCATAGTCGCTTTTCGCAATCGGCTGATCCACGGCTATGCGTCCATCGCCGACGAGGTGGTCTGGGGCGTCATTGAGACGAACCTCGGTGTGCTGCGACGGGAAATTGCGCAACTGATCGCCGAGGGCTAGGGGCGAGCGCGTTCCGCCCCCTCGCTCCCGCCATGATCTGTCCCCGCTGCTCTGCTGAAACCGACGACGAAGCGAAGGACTGCCCGGCGTGCGGGATCGTCTTCGCGAAGTGGCGGGCGCCGCGGCCGGGCGGCGTGGGAGAAATCCCGGTCTCCCCCACGAGGCCTGCGGCCACAGCGCCTCCCGCCTGGGCTCTGCGCGCGCCTGCTCCGCCTCCTCCGCCGGAAACACTCGGAATCACGCACGCGGGATGGCGGGCGGCCGGCATCGGCCTGGTGATGGCGGCCGGGCTCACCTGGTTCCCCTTCCTCAAGTTCATCCTCTCGCCCTTGATCACCCTCTTCCACGAGCTCGGGCACACCGCCGTGCTCTGGCTCTTCGGCTACAGCGCGATCCCCGCCTTCGATTTCGCCCATGGCGGCGGCGTGACCATGAGCGATCTCGAGCGGTCATCGCTCATCGTCTGGGCCTGGGTGCTCGGTTTCGTGATCCTCGGGTGGTGGCAGCGCGAACGAAAGGGAGTGCTCATTGCGCTTGCCGTCGTCGCCGTCCTGTACGTCTACATGTACAACTCCACCCGCGAGACCCTCGCCATCACCCTGGGCGGCCATGCCGGCGAGGTCGCTTTCGGCGCCCTGTTCCTCTATCGGGGCCTCACCGGGTGGGGCTGCAAGATGGAGGCGGAGCGGCCGCTCTACGCCTTCCTCGGTTTCATGAGCTTCTTCGCCGGCCTCCAGCTCGGCTTCTCCCTGATGGGCAGCAACTCGATGGAGCGGTACTGGTACCTGCAGGGCAAGGGCGGCATCGACAACGACCTCGTGACCGGCGCGCAGATCCTGACCATGAAGCTCGAAGGCGTCGCCCGCCTGCTCATCCTGTGCGAACTCCTGGCCATCCCCGCCACGTTCTGGGCGGCCTCGCTGCGCAAGACCATCGGAGCCGTCGCGGAGACGGAGGAAGAGTTCTAACCGGCGCGTGGTGTGTCCGCAGGTCGCGCGACGGGGGAGGGGGCCGATGATGCGCCCAGGGGCGGGGGTTGGCCGTGCGGGACTACAGCGAACGAAGGCTCCGGCCAAAAGGCAGGGCTTCGCATCACGCTTCCTTAAGCCGTTCGGACGAGCGAAGCCCGTGACGACCCCGCCATCGGGCGCATCGTCGGCCCCCGTCGCCACACCCGCGCGATGATCCGTAAACACCCGAACGGTGCGCGTCAACTAGAATGGCGCGCTTGCCCTGGGTCTACATGCTGCGTTGCGGCGACGGATCGCTGTACACGGGCGTCGCGAAGCACGTGGACGCGCGACTGAAGCAGCACCAGGAAGGCAAGGGCTCGCGCTACACGCGCGCTCATCTTCCGGTGACGCTCGCGTGGTCGAAAGAGTGCGAGACCTGGGGCGAAGGGCTGAAGGAAGAGTTTCGGATCAAGAGCCTCAATCGGGAGGCGAAAGAGAAACTCGTGAACGGGGAATAATGGCCGAGCTGTTGTTGAGTTGTCAGGATCTGGGGAAATCGTTCGGCTCGACGCCGCTCTTCGAAGGTCTCTCGTTCGGCGTCTTCGAGGGCGATCACATCGGCCTCGTGGGCCCGAACGGCTCGGGCAAGACCACCCTCCTGAAGATCCTCGCCGGCCTCGAAGAGCCGAGCACGGGCACCCGCGCCGCGCGTAAGCGCCTCCGTTTCGGCTTCGTGGCCCAGGACCCGAAGTTCGATCCCGATCACACCGTCGAGCAGGTGCTGAAGGCCGCGCTCAAGGACTCTCACCTCGACCCCCACGAAGTCGACACCAAGGTCGCCATCATGATGGGAACCTCCGGCTTCGACGACCCCGACGCGAAGACCGCCATCCTCTCCGGCGGCTGGAAGAAGCGCCTCGCCATCGCGGTCGAATTGATCCGCGAGCCCGAACTCCTCCTCCTCGACGAACCCACGAACCATCTCGACCTCGAAGGCATCCTCTGGCTCGAGGACCTCCTGCCTCGCGAACCCGAGGCCTTCGTGGCCATCAGCCACGACCGCTACTTCCTCGAATCCATCACCAGCCGGATGATCGAGCTCAACAAGGCCTTCGCCCTCGGCATGTGCGATGTCGCCGGCAACTACAGCCGGTACCTCGAGAAGAAGGACGAGCTTCTCGCCGGCCAGGCCGCCTACCAGGATTCGCTCCGGAACCGAGTCCGCGGCGAACTCGTGTGGCTCTCGCGCAAGGCCAAGGCGCGAACCCGCAAGGCCCAGGCCCGCATCGACGAAGCCGGACGCATGCAGAGCGAACTCGCCGATCTCGACCGCCGGTCCCAGAAGTCCACGGTGGGCATCGACTTCGCGGCCACGGAGCGTCGGACCAAGCAGCTCATCGTGGCGAAGCACATCTCCAAGAGTTACGGCGATCGCCCCATCGTCACCAAGCTCGATCTCACTCTCTCCCCCGGCCTGCGCCTCGGACTCCTCGGCGGCAACGGCAGCGGCAAGACCACGCTGATGCGGATGCTCGCGGGCACGGAGAAGCCGGACAAGGGCACGGTGACCCACGCCGAGGGGTTGAAGATCGTCATGTTCGATCAGCACCGCTCGCGCCTCGACCCCACCCAGTCGCTCCGCCAGACCCTGGGCGCCACCGGCGACTCGGTCATCTTCCAGGACCGTTCGATCCACGTGGTCGGCTGGGCCAAGCGCTTCATGTTCCGGCCCGAGCAGCTCGACACCCCGGTGAGCCGCCTGTCCGGCGGAGAGCAGGCTCGCGTGGTCATCGCCAAGCTCATGCTCGAGCCCGCGGACGTGCTGCTCCTCGACGAGCCCACGAACGATCTCGACATCCCGACCCTCGAAGTGCTCGAAGAGAGCCTGCTCGAGTTCCCCGGCGCGCTCGTCCTCGTGACTCACGACCGCTACCTCCTCGACCGC
This sequence comes from Vicinamibacteria bacterium, assembly GCA_035432945.1. Classification (GTDB taxonomy): domain Bacteria; phylum Acidobacteriota; class Vicinamibacteria; order Fen-336; family JAGNNV01; genus JAGNNV01. Next base: position 9,623 of record DAORUA010000096.1, read on the forward strand.
GTCTCCACCCAGATCCTCGCTCTCGACGGCCGCGGCGGTCTCACCCCCTTCGCGGACTGCGCGCAGTGGGAAGAGGCCCAGGGCCGCGACTACGTCCCGCCTCCCACCGCCACCGCTCCCGCCGTGGTCGTGGCCGCGCGGCCTTCGCAGACGCCGGCCGGGGCGCCGAAAGCCTCAGCCGCTCCCGCGGTCAAGGCGAAGAAGCTCAGCTACAAGGACCAGCGCGAGTGGGATCAGATGGAAGCGAAGATCCTCGAGGCCGAACAGGCCCTCGAAGCGGCGCAGGCGAAGGTCGCCGATCCCGCGATCGCGTCCGACTATCAGGCCCTCATCGACGCCAACGCGGCGCTCACGAAAGCCCAGGGTGAGGTGGACAAGCTCTACGCCCGCTGGGCGGAACTCGAAGCCGCGGGAGCCGTCCGCGCCTAGTCGAGCCCTTGTGGGCTACCAGGTGAGGACTTCCAGCCCCTTCACCACCTTGAAGTGCTTGTCCCTCGACGCGAGAGGTAGGTCGTGCTCAATCGCGGCAGCGGCGATCCACACATCGTTCTCCGGAATGGGTGTTCCCGCCGCGCGGAGCTGATGACGGACCTGCGCATAGACCGCGGTGGTGCGCGCGGTTGTTTCGAGAACCCGGATCTCTCCGAGCAACTCGTCCAGCCATTCCTCGAGACGCGCCTTCTTCTTCGAGCCATGGAGCCCGTAGCGATACTCGCCGAGCACGGTGACGGGAAGGGCGAGCCTTCGAAACGGCATGAGGACCGCGCCCAGCGCTTCACTCCCATCGGCGAAGGCCGACAGGGCGTTGGTGTCCAGCGCTACTTCCAAGTGTCAGCCTCGATTCGCGAGAACTCACGATCCACCACCCGTTGAACCTCGCGGGTGGCGGCCTTAATGTCCCGGAGCTTGCCGAAGGAGCGCTTCCATCCCGGGGTGGTCACCGGCTCGTGCTTCCGCCGCAGCTCGGACGTGACTGCTCGTTCGAAGAAGATCCTCAGAGAGAGGCCCTCCTGGGCCGCGTGGGCCTTCACCGATCGAAACAGCGCGTCGGGGAGTTCAACCGTGGTCTTCACAGCTCTTGTGTACCATATTTACGGTTTTACGGGCAACTGCCCGACTCGCAGAGTTGGTAGTGGTTGGACGGGGTTGCTTCGTGCCCCGAGGGCAGGCTTCGCGCTGGCCCAAGGCCAGCGCTGCGCGCTCGCTTCGCATTTCGCCGGGCTCCTGCTGAGAAACCCATGCGAGTACGGCCCATTTCAGGCGGTTTTTCGAAG
>DAORUA010000097.1:0-10876 GCA_035432945.1 Vicinamibacteria bacterium
CGGTGGAGATCAACAACACCTTCTACCGGATGCCCAAGCCCGAACTCCTCGAGAAATGGGCGGCGGACACGCCGGAGCATTTCGCCTTCGTGCTCAAGGCCCCGCAGCGCATCACCCACATCAGGAAGCTCGAGGACTGCGCGTCCGACGTCGAGTACTTCCTGAAGTCGGCCGAGAGCCTCGGGAAGAAGCGCGGCCCGATTCTGTTTCAGCTCCCTCCGTGGATGAAGAAGGATCTTGGGAAGCTCGATCGCTTCCTTGCCTTGCTGCCCGAAGGGACGCGCGCGGCGTTCGAATTCCGTCACGCGACCTGGTTCGATGAGGAAACATACGCGCTGCTAAAGGAGCGTCAGGCGACGCTCGCCGCCTCCGAGACGGACGAGAAGACGGGCGAACTGGGCCCGCCGGTCCTGCCCACCACGGACTGGGGCTACTTTCGACTTCGCCGAACGGACTACACCGAGGCCGATCTGAAGGGCTGGCTGGAACGCATCCGCCAGCAGCCCTGGACCGAGGCGTGGATCTTCTTCAAGCACGAAGACGAGGGCAACGCCGCGTCGCTCGCCGCGTCGCTGCAGCGTCTCCTCCAGGCGGATCCTCCATCCGCTCAGACCTAAGATCTCCCCCCAATGGGGCAGCCATCGATCGCATTTCGAGTGATGCTGGCGCCGCTGGTGTTCGTCCTCGGCATGGTCCTTCTCGGCCGGTATGCGCTGAGCATCGTGGCGCCCGAACCGCAGGCAACCCCCGTCCGCCCCCCGAAGCCGGTCCCGACTCCCGCACCGCGCGGCCCCGATCCTCGCCTGGTTCGCGAGCTGACCGAGGGCCCCGATCGCGCCGGGGCCGCGCGAGGGCTCTACGGTGGAGGCTTCGCCGATCCCGCCTGGCTTCCCGCGATCGAAGCCGGCATGGAGCGGTCGACTTCCTACGACCGGGCGGCGCTGCAATGCCTGCGTCTTGCCATACCGCATTCCCAGCAGTTGCCGCTTGTCCGCGAGATCCTGCTGCGGGGCCTCTCGCCGTTATCGGACGATGCGCGAACGGAAGCGCGCTGCGCACTCAAGGCGCTCCCTCGCATTCAAAGCGAGGCGCGCGCGCCTCTCGTCGGTCTGGTGCTCGCGTTCGTCGACACCCAGCCCTGGTCGGTCGACGAGGCGAGCGAGGCGCTGGCCGGCCTGCGAGTGGAGCCGCTCCCGGAGCAGGTCCTGCGGCGTCTCAACTCCCTCGTGAAGAACGAGCGGCTGGACGGCGTGAAGCTCGCTCTCTCGCTGGGCGGCGGGGAGTTCGCGCCAGATCTGCTCAGGCTGGCGAGTGAGGGGATCTGGCCCTACGTTCGCGGAGCCTTGCGATCCCGGCCTGACGCGGGGGCCGTCCGGTTCCTGGCCCGCCTTGCCCTCTCCCGTCACGAGGACCAGGAGATGATGAACACCTTGCTCGAGCGGGACGCGTACCCGGGTGACGCCTCCGGGACTGTCGCGGACCTGGCTCTCGATGAGCAGGAGACCGAGCCGATCCGCACCGGGGCCATCGAGTTCCTCGCTTTCCGCGGCAAGCAGGGCGTCTGCCTGCGGATCGAGCGGTTGCGGCAATCGTCATCGGAGGCCATCCGCGCCTATGCCACGGCGGCGCTGATGGAACCGCGTTGCCGCCCGTGAGACCGCGGCCGAAAGCCTCGGCGGCCGAGCGGTTCGTGGGAGTGGGGCTTGCCGTGGTCGCGATATTGGCCGCGGCCTACCTCTTGGCGCCCCCCTCATTGCGAAGATCCTGGGACGAGAGAGGTCTCCCTCTCCGCTCTCTCGACGAGCAGTGGCAGGACATCGGCCATGAGACCGTGCCCATGGCCAGCCTTGTCCAACAGCCTCTGCGTGACGGGAGACCGATCCCGTATCGCTCGGCCGGCGGTCGGCTCAAGTTCCTGAGGGCCCCGGAAGGCGGCGGCAGCGATCCCGTCGTCTGCCCCGACGGGCGCGTGTTCGCGGCTCAGGTGCCCAGCCCGTCGGGAGACTGGGCGCCCTCGGAGTGGGATGGAAATTCCTGGCGCCCGCTCCATCCGCCTCCCCCGTTGGGAGAGAGGCGGCCCTTGCTGCAAGGGGTGATCTGCCATCCCGACGGGAGAGTGCTTCTGGTCGCCCGGGACGCGTTTCTCGACCGGGAAGGACAGGTCGTGGCCCGCAGGCCTTACGGCACATTGCTCTCCACGGCGCGAGGCTTCTATCGCCTGGTCGAGACGAAGACAGGGTTCCCCCTGTGGTTCGCGACCCGGCCCGAGGGCCCCTGGCTCCCCGTCGGCGGCGGTCGGGACATCGCGGGTCTCGCGCCTTCAAAGGGGGGCGCCATCGCCTGGGGGCGGAACGTGGGCCGCCTCGTCGATTCCGTTCCCACCTGGCGCGAATGGCCGGTTGGTTTCATTCCGACAAGCGTAGGCGCCCTTTCCGGGGGAGGCTTCATCGCGTGGAACGACGCCCGGATTTACGTGGCCCCCACGTTCGAGGCGCCGATCGTGGAGATGCCGCTGCGCGGTCACATCCGCGAGATCATCGAGGGCATCGATGCGCCGGGCGTCGTGTGGTTCCTGGAAGGAAACCACGCCCGCCGATTCGCGCTACGGTGACTTGGGGATCGTCCAGGGGAGGGCGATTTCGCTCAAGGCCCTTCGCCGGTTGTTGCGCACCTTGAACGGAGCGTCCTCGAGCAGATTCCACGCGAAGGCCTTGGTCGGTTCTTCGGGAGAGAGGGCCCACAGAGCCTTGAAGGCTTCTTTCCAGACGGCCATGGACGCCAGTGGATCTCCATATCGTCCCGAGGAGGACCACGCATCCTCGTTCGTGTGAGGGGGGCGGCACATTCGCTCGATCAGGCCGCGCAGGTGGGGCATCATCAGGACCGCGCCCGCCGCCTGCAGCTTCGGAACGCACGCCACCGCTCGGCGAAGCAGCGGCTCGTCCTCGGCCGTCGCGCCGGCGGCGTCGATGAACGCTCCCAGCTGCAGGAGGCTCGAGCCTTCCCCCTGCTGGCCGAGCAGGCACCAGGCCTCCAGTTTCACGCCCCGGCTTCCCTGAAGGCTCAGCAGGAGCAACGTGGGTGAATGTCGCTCGGGCGGCAGGACCTTGAGGAAGTGGGCGACTCTCCGGTCGGCGTCCGGCCCTTCCCGGGTCAGGGCCTCCTGCATGAGATCGATCACCGGGAGGGCGGCCGCGCCCATGCCCCCCGCCACCATGAAGCCGTCGCTGATGCGCCGGTCTTCGCCTGAAGAGAGGGCGTAGCGCAGGTTGGCGAAGTGATCGAAAGGGGCGGGGGTTTCGGACGCCATTGCCATGGCGCCTTCTCCGGATTCGGTGTCCGACATGTCGACGCTGGGCGGGGTGCCCCGCGCGAGCCCCATGAAGATCAGCGCAGCCATGGCGAGCGACGGGAGGACGAGGGGCCAGAGCGGAGCGCCGCCGTCCTTCCGGTTTCTCGACCACGCGGCGCCGATCAAAGCGAGTCCCAGGAGACCGGCGCCCCCCACCACGACAGCTTCGGGAGAGACCTTTATCTTCAAGGCGCGAAGGAGCCGCACCACGAATCGCGCCAGGAGCGAACCGCGTCTTCCCTGAAGCAGGACGAGCGACGAGAAGGGACTCACCTAGGCCTCCTCCTCGAAGAGGCGGACCAACCGTCGGTACAAGGGATAGAAGGCGAACAGGCCGACCATGCTGAAGGCGAGCCCGAAAAGGAGGGCGGTCGGGTGATGGGACAGTCCGAGGGCAGCGACATCCGCGGCCCCCCTGGGAGCGGCTTCGCGAATCTGGCGCAGCAGGGACGGGCTCAGCCCCAGGCGAAAGAAGGCCTCGCCGCACAGGGCAAAGATCGGGAGGATGGCGATGAGCCGGCGAACCATGAGGGCGCGGCCCAGGGCGATCGCGTGGACGATCGGGGCGAGTGCTCCTATCCAGCCGAAATAGAGGAGAAGCGGTTCCTCGAGCCGTGGATTCGTGAAGGCGGCCGTGGTCCAGGCCAGACCGAGAGAAAGGTCGAACAGGAAGAAAGCCTCGTAGAGCCACGCGAGCTGGATGATCACGGCTCCTGCTCCCTTTCGGCTTCGTCGAGCGCGGCAAGGCGGTCGAACTCCGGGTCGCGGTAGATCCGGCCTTCCATCAGGATGAACCAGCCTCCTCCGGTCACACCGGGGAGGAGGGGTCTAGCGCGCAGCGCGCTTCGCGCCGAGCCGGCGAACGGCTCAAACACGTATCCGGCATGAATGGGGAGGTTTTCGCGAGAACCGCCGCGGCTCAACTCGCGCAGGCGCTCGAGAGCCTGGGTCTCGTTGTGCGCCATGAGCTGCGCCTCGAGGTGCGGCCGTGCGGCGAAGACCGCGGCAAGGAGGATGATGGCGCACCCCGCGGAGGCGAAGCACGCGGTGACGATCCTGCGCCGCCGCGGGGGATGGTCGGGCAAGCCTCGTGGCGGGTCGGAGGCGGCGATCGTGCTCGTGGCGGGGCTGGCCCCCGGCCGCGCGCTCGAAGGCTTCAGGCCATGCTCGGCAAGCAGGCGGCGGGCCGCCACCGCGGGCCCGGGTCCGGACCATCGGATCTCCAGGTTCGAGAGCGGATCCTCATCGCCGAGATCCACCTCGATCGAGCCGCCGTTGCGGTCGAGCCGGCCCTGGCCGCCCACGAAGCGAAGGCCCGGGAGACTCTTCTCGATCCGCGCCCTCCACTCCGCCCGAGGGAGCGATGGCCCGGCGAAGATTCCACCCCCGGATTGCATCCCCGGGGAGATTAACTCCTGGCTGCGGCCGAGAAAGGCACGAGGCGCTTGGCGCTTTCGTCCCACAGAGCGAGACGCGCGCAACGGAGGCTCGTGCGCATGGTCAGGGTCGGGGCCCGCTGAAGGCGCGGGCTCGATTCGAAACACTCCTGCAGGCGGTAGTTCGGCACCTTGAGGGCGAGGTGATGGATGTGGTGGAAGCCGATGTTGCCGCTGAACCACTGCAGGATGCGGGGGAGTTGGAAGTACGAACTGCCCAGGAATGCCGCTTTCTCCACCGACCATGAGTCGTCGCGATCCCAGTAGGTGTCTTCGAACTGGTGCTGCACGTAGAAGAGCCAAACCCCGGCCATGCCCGAGATGAGGACGATGGGCATATGCACGAGGAGGAGCGTCTTCAACCCGAGCAGGGCGGTGAGTCCGCCGAACAGGCCGAGCAGGGCCACGTTGTTCAGCATGACGCTCTGCCATTCCTTCTTGTAGGTGAAGGGCAGGTCGAACGGGAACCGGTGCTTCAGCACGAACTGGTAGAAGGGACCGACACCGACGAGTACCGCCGGGTTGCGATAGATGCGATAGGCGAGGCGGCGCCACAGGGGCAGGGACTGGTACTCCTTGACCGTCATGGTGTCGATGTCGCCGAAGCCGCGGCGGTCGAGGTTGCCGGAGGTCGCGTGGTGGATGGCGTGGGTCTTCTTCCAGTAGCTGTAGGGGACCATGGTCAGCACGCCGATGAAGGCGCCCACCGCGTGGTTCGACGATTCGGAGCTGAAGAACGAGCCGTGGCCGCAGTCGTGCTGGAAGATGAAGAGGCGGACGGTGAACCCGGCGGTGGGGATCGCGAAGAGCAGGGTCGCGAGCACGCCCCATCCCTGCACCACGGAGACCGCAGTCGCGGCCCAGCCGAGGACGAAGAGCGTCATCGTCGTGGCGAACTGCATCCACGCGCGCGCGTCCTGCGCCTTGGCGAAGGGGGCGATGAGCAGGCGGAGGGAAACCTCGGCCTCCGGCTTCGCCGCGGGTTCGGGAGGGGCGTCGGCCGAAGACGAGAAGGCTTCAGAGCCCGGGCAAGTGCTGCGAGTGCTATCCAACATGAGCGCCAGTCTAGAGATTTTCTTCCGGCCCGTCTGTCACAGTTTCGTCATAGTTCCCGAGGCCGCCAGGCCCATGAATCAACTGGCTTTAGAGGCTTCGATCAGAGCGGCGCCCGCAGCCTCGCAGTCGGCCACCGTCACGTCTCTATGGGTGACGAAACGGAGAGCGCTCTCGCCCATGACCGAGGCCTGGATATTCGCGGCCAGGAGATGGTTCGCCAGGGTCTGCGCCCTCGGCGAATCGAGGTGGACGAAGAGGATGTTGGTCTCGGGAGGGATGACGTGGGCGCCCGCGGCACCCGCCGCGAGATCGGCCAGGCGACGGGCCTTTTCATGATCCTCGGCCAGCCGGGACACCATGGTCTCCACCGCGATCAGACCCGCCGCGGCGAGGTGCCCGATCTGGCGCATGCCGCCGCCGAACTGTTTGCGGATCCGCCGCGCCCGCTCGATCGATTCGCGATCGGAGCAGAGAATCGAGCCGACCGGTGCGCACAGGCCCTTGGACAAGGTCACCATCGCCGAGTCGGCGCCTCGAACCAGTTCGGCGGGCCCGCATCCGAGGGCCACCGCGGCGTTCCAGAGCCGCGCCCCGTCCACGTGAACCTTGAGGCCGAGTTCGCGAGCGGTGGTGATGCTCGACTGCATGTCGGCCGCGGAGGCCACCGTCCCACCCGCGAGATTGTGGGTGTTTTCGAGGACGAGCAGGGTGATCTCCGACCGGAAGTAGGTGTGCGGCCGCTTCGACGCGGCGACCTCCTTCGCGGTCACGTGGCCCCGCCCGGTCACCACCGTGCGGGGAATGACGCCGGAGAGTGCGGCCATGCCGGAGAGTTCGTAGTCGACGATGTGCGAATGCGAGTCGCAGAGGACCTCGTCACCCGGCCGGGTCCAGAGGCGGATCGCGACCTCGTTCGCCATGACACCCGAGGGCATGAAGAGGGCGGACTCGAAACCGAGCATCGCCGCGACCCTTTCCTGGAGCCGCGCCGCGGTGGGATCCTCGCCGAAGACATCGTCGCCCACCTCCGCCTCCGCCATCGCCTTCCGCATGGCGTCCGTCGGCCGGGTCACGGTATCCGACCGCAGATCGATGAGTCGATTCATGGGCGGCACGCTATGCCGCCTCGGCCCACGGGTCAAACGACTAAGCTCCGGTTCCCATGAAACGCGACCCATCCGCGCTTGAAGGCCGCGAGCACGACGTGCTCGTGATCGGCGGCGGGATCGCCGGTGCCTGGGTGGCCTGGGAGGCGGCCTCTCGCGGCCTCAGCGCCGCCCTGGTCGAACTCGAGGACTTCGGCCAGGCCACGAGCTGGTCATCGCTGAAGACGGCTCACGGGGGTCTGCGGCACCTGCAGAGGCTCGACGTCGCGGGCTTCCGGGAGTCTGTGCGCGAGCGGCGGGCCCTGCTGCGCATAGCGCCCGAGATCGTCCGGCCCCTGAGCTTCGCCATCTCCGCCCCCGAAGCCCTGGATGAGATGAAGTTCTTCTTCGGAGGGGTGGTCAACGACATCCTGTCCTACGACCGCAACGAAGGACTCCGGGACGATCGGGCCATAGGAACGACGCGCCTCCTCGACCGCGTTCAGGCCGCCTCGCTTGGCGGCGCGGCACTTTCCGGCGCTCCCGCGTTCGTCTGGCAGGACGCTCAGATCACGCACACGGAGCGCCTGGTGATGGGTCTCCTGCACGCGGCGTCCGGAGCCTCGGCGGCGGTCATGAACAGATGCCGGCTGGAAAGCAGCCTTGCGACCCCGAGCGGCTTCGAGATCAAGGCCACCGATCTGGTGGAGGGTCGAGGGATCGCCTTTCGAGCGCGTTCCATCGTCAACGCCGCGGGCGCCCAACTCGAAACCGGGTCGCGCCTCTTCGGCGAAACCTGCGGGTCGCCTCCTCTCATCCGCGGCGTCAACGTGGTTCTCGGTCGCGATCTCACCCCGTCGGTCGCGATCGGCGCGAAGGATCGCGGCCGCTTTCTTTTCCTCGTGCCCTGGCTCGGCCGGTCCATGATGGGGACGATCTACGACGACGGGAAGGGCCCGGTCGAGGCCCTCGTCTCCGAGCTGATGGAAGCGGGACGGCGGGCCTTCCCCTGGGCTCAGATCAAGGACGACGACATCGCGGTGGTTCACGCCGGGCACGTCCCGGGCGCTCCGAATCGCGAGCCCATCTACCGCTCGCGCGTGATCGGGCATGCCGATCCGCGGATTCTCTCCATTCTCAGCGCCAAGTACACGACCGCCCGCGCCACCGCCGAGACCGTGGTCGAGGCACTCGGGCGAATCCTCCGAAAACCCCTCCCGCCTTCGGTGTCGGCGCGGCAGGAACTTCCCATGGCTCGCCCGCTCGTCGGCTCGTTGAGCGAGCGAATCCGGGAGGCGGTGGAGACCGAAATGGCGGTCGGTCCCAAAGACGCCATCCGCGGCCGCCTGACCGAAGGCGCCTGGGGCGAAGCAGTCGATTCCCGGGGCGCGGGAGCTTAAGATCCCGGTTCAACCCCCAAAATAATGGCTCCTCTCGAACCCTTTCCGGCCGCTCCCAGCTTCTTCGAGGTCCTGGGCTCGGTCGCTCAAAGCCTCTCCGCCGACCGGGACGAGGCGGACAACCTCACCCGTTGCCTGACCACGCTCGTCGAATCCTCGCGAGCGTCCCAGGGTGTCGGCATGCTTCAAGGGCCCTCCGGCCTCACCGCGGTGGCCGAGTACGGCACCCTCGACGAAGCCACCCGCTTTGCCCACTTCACCCTCGCGCGCCTCTGCCTCGAGACCGGCCAGGCCGTCGCGGAGGCTCATGGAGAGGGTTGGCTCGCGGCCACGCCGCTCCTGGGTCTCGAGGAAACCTTCGGGGTCCTGGCTTTTTCGGTGGAGGACGTCACCCGGCCCCCGCAGCCCTTCCTTTCGGCCATGGGGCGCCTGGTGGGATCCGGCCTCGATGCCAGCCGGCGCTACGGCGAAATGCGCACCGCCGCCCATCGCCTCGAGCGGCTGAACCGCCTCACCACCGCGCTCACCTCCGGCGGCGATCTGGCCGCCGTGGTGGAACCCTTCGCGGTCGAGATGCGGGGTCTGTTCGATTTCGACCGGCTGGCCTGCGGCTTCGTGAACGAGGGCGGCGACTACGTGGAGCTCGTGACCTATCCCGCCGAGGAGACCTGGGGCATGGGCGGCGTGATTCCTCTCGTCGGCAGCGGTCTCGGTCATGCCATCCTGGAGGGCAAGCCCGTCCTTCAGAAGGACATCCTCCACTCGCACCGCTTCATCGAGGACATGAAGCTCCTCGAGGACGGCATTCGCTCCTACGTCATCCTTCCGCTGGTCGCCCGGGGAAAGTCCCTCGGAGTCGTGGCCCTGGGGTCGAAGCGCTCGGAGGCCTTCGAGGAGGAGACCATGGTGCGGCTCCAGCCGCTCATCTCCCACCTGGCCCTCGCCTTCGACAACGTCCACCTGATGCAGCGGATGCGCGATCTCTCGATCACCGACGAGGTCACGCCGCTCTTCAACCATCGCTTCTTCCACCAGATGCTGGAACGCGAGCTGAAGTTCTCGGACCGGTACAAGAGCCAGGTCTCCATCGCCTTCATCGACCTCGACCACTTCAAGCCGATCAACGATGTCCACGGGCACCTGCGCGGCTCCCATGCCCTGCGCGAGGTGGGCTTCCTTCTTCGCACCGCGGTCCGGGAGACGGACTACCCGGCCCGCTACGGCGGCGACGAGTTCGTCATCATCCTGCCCCAGACCGACGGCGATGCGGCGAGGCAGCTCGGCGAGAAGTTCCGGGAGCTCATCGAAGGCCACACCTTCCTGCAGGAAGAAGGCATCAACGCCAGGATCGGGGCCTCGATCGGCATCGCCACCTATCCCGAGGAGGCGAGAACCAAGCCCGAACTCATCCGCCTGGCCGACAAGCGGATGTACGAGGACAAGGCCGAACGCAAGAGCGGTCGCTAGAGCCGGGACCCCACTACCCAGCCCGAGCAGCGGATGGCATTGGGGTCGTCATTGCGAGGAGCCATTCCGTTGGTGCCGCGACGAAGCAACCCCGTCAACCAACTACCCTCCCGATAGCCGCGCGAGCGCCTCGCCCTTCAACCGGAAGATCGTCCAATCCTCGAGCGGCTCGGCCCCGAGCGACTTGTAGAAGCCGATCGCGGACTCGTTCCAGTCAAGCACCGACCACTCGAGCCTGCCACACCCGCGATCCACCGCGACCTTCGCGAGGTACTGCAGGAGCGAACGCCCCACGCCCTTACCGCGAAGCTCCGGTTTCACGAACAGGTCCTCGAGATACACCCCGGGCCGGGCGAGGAACGTCGAATAGTTGTGGAAGAACAGCGCGAAACCCGCGGGCTCGCCGTTCCAGCGGGCGATCACGCACTCCGCGAAGGGCCGCGGTCCGAACAGGGTCGCGCGGAGGCCCTCCTCGGTGGCGACCACCGAATCGGCCAGGCGCTCGTATTCGGCCAGCGCCTTGATGAAGGCAAGAATGTGCGGCACATCGCGTTCGGTCGCGATGACGATGGTCAGTCCGGTTGAATCGCTCATGAGTTCCTTTTCGTCGCCACGAGCAGCAGACGATACCCGTCGTTCCAGGGGAGGAGGCCGTCGAGCCGGGAAAAGAACCAGACGACGGGAAAGACCGCGGAGTAGAGCGTGAAGAGCTTCGCGTGCTTGTTCAAGTCACCTCCCGTGACCACCACGCCCTTCTTCGACCCCTTCTTGCCCAGGCGCTCGAGACCCCACTGCATGGCGGTGTCCACGGCCTCCGAGAACGCCTTGGTGTAGGTCCTCGACTCCCGCACATCGAACCACGGACGAAGAAGCGCGTCGAGGGACTCGCGGGTGTAGCCGGGCCGGAGATGGCCGTGCTTGTCATCGGTCTGGCCGAGACTCAGACGGAGGCGCCGCAGGGCGGTGTCGCGGGCGTGCGGGGTGTTGACCACGAGCCTCCCGAGAGGCTTCAGCACGCGGGCGAGTTCGGCCACGAACGCGGCCTCGCGCTCGACATGCTCGATCATGTCCGCCACCACC
>DAORUA010000098.1:0-10848 GCA_035432945.1 Vicinamibacteria bacterium
AAAGCAATCGCGGGCATCGCCGCGGGTGTCGTGGCCGGAACCAAGGCTTTCGCGGATGACACCAAGAAGCCCGCGGACAAGACCAAGGCGCATGCGTGCGGCGGCAAGGACGGCTGCGGCGGCGAAAAGGGCAAGGCGGCGGCCGCCGGCGACAAGGCCAAGCACGCCTGCAAGGGCATGAACGAGTGCAAGGGCCAGGGTGCCTGCAAGACCGGCGACGCCGGCTGCGCCGGCAAGAACTCCTGCAAGGGCAAGGGCGGCTGCGCCACCGCGGCGAAGCACGACTGCAAGGGCAAGAACGAGTGCAAGGGCCAGGGCGGCTGCAAGACCGGCGACGCCGGCTGCGCGGGCAAGAACTCCTGCAAGGGCAAGGGCGGCTGCGCGGTCCCGGTCACCCACGGGGCTCCGGCCAAGAAGTAGTCAAGAGGACTTTCGAGCCGTTTCGTATCCGGCCGCGGGGCTTCTCCCCCGCGGCTTTTTTCTTCTACACTGGATTGGGCCATGACCACCCCCCCTCAGGGCAATCGCTTCGGGTTCAAAGACCTCGGAATCGGGATCGGACTGCGGACCGTCCACTATCCCCACATCCTGTCCACCTGGCCGAAGATCGACTGGTTCGAGGTTCTTTCGGAGAACTACCTGGACACCGGCGGCCGGCCCGCCTGGGTCCTCGACCAGGTGGCTGAGCGCTACCCCGTCGCCCTGCACGGCGTGTCCATGTCCATCGGCAGCACGGATCCCCTGAACCGCGAACACCTGCGAAAGCTGAAGGCTCTGGCCGACCGGACGAAGGCCCACTGGGTTTCCGACCACCTGTGCTGGACCGGCGTTCTGGGCCGCAACACCCATGACCTTCTCCCCATGCCCTACACCGAGGAGGCGCTCGCCCACACGATCCGGCGGGCGAAACAGGTGAGCGAGATCCTGGAGCGGCCGCTGGTCCTCGAGAACCCGTCCTCGTACGTGGAGTTCAAGGGCTCCTCCATGCCGGAATGGGTCTTCCTGGCGCGGCTCGCCGAGGAGGCCGACTGCGGCCTGCTGCTCGACGTGAACAACGTCTACGTGAGCTCCTTCAATCACCGCTTCGACCCGGTGAAGTACATCGACGCGATCCCCGCGGACCGCGTGGTCCAGTATCACCTCGCCGGCCACACCAACAAGGGCACCCACATCATCGACACCCACTCCGATCACGCCATCGACGAGGTGTGGGATCTGTACGCGCTCTCCTGCCGGCGGACCGGCCTCGTGGCCACCCTCTACGAATGGGACGACGACATCCCGGCCTTCGATGTGGTCGTGGCGGAGGCCAGGAAGGCCGAGGCGTTCCGCAAGGCAGTGAGCGCCCCGGACCGCCGCGGACCGGCGCCTCGACGCCCGGCCATGAGCGCTCTGTAGCATGCGCCTGGCGAGCCTTCAGCGCTGGATGCAGGCGGTGGTCGTGCATCCGGGCACGACCGCCGAGGCACTCCGATCCCGCGAGGCCCGAGCACACCTGAAGCCGGCCCGGCTGGAGTCGGTGCTGCTGCCGTCGAAGACCTTGAGCGCGGCCCAGAGGATCGCGATCTACCAGGAGATGTACCCCCTCCGCATGCGCGACGCCCTGGCCTCCGACTATCCCGGGCTCGAGCACTTCCTCGGCCCGCGGTTCTGGGACTTCGTGACCGCGTACACCAAAGCGCATCCGTCGATGGGCTACACCCTGAATCGCCTGGGTGATCAGGTGCCCGCCTTTCTCGCCAGGCAGAAGGCCCTCAAGCCCGCGGGCTTTCTCAGGGACCTGGCCCGCCTCGAGCTCGCGATCACCGAATCCTTCGACTCTCCCCAGGCGGACCTGCTGAGCGCCGAGGATCTCGAGGCCATGGCCCCGGCCCGGCTCGGCCGGGCGCGGCTTCTGACTGCGCCTTCCCTCCGCCTCGTCTCTCTCGAGTGGAACGCGGGCGCGTATCTCGACACGGTCCGCGACGAGAAGCACGACCATCCCAGGCCCCGGCGCTCCCGGTCGTTCACCGCCGTGGTGCGGCGGAACTACTCCGTCTATCGATTCCCCCTGTCCGAAGCGGCCTTCCTGGTCCTCACCGATCTCCAGGACGGTTGTTCGATCGCCTCGTCGGTCGAACGAGCGATGGGCCGACGAGGATCCCGGCGGGCGGCCGCGGAGGACTTCGCCGGGTGGTTTCGGACGTGGACGGCAGAGGGCGTCTTCTCAGGAATCCGCAGGGGACGAGCCTCAGCCCCTTGACGCACCCGGTTCGATCTGGATAGCATAGTGATATCACTTGGAGATCACCATGACCCAGACCATAAGAACCGAAAAGCTCGTATCGACCTTGCCGGGATTGCTCATGCTGCCCGTCCTGCTCCTCGCCGCCGTTGCCTTCATGAGATTCGGAGTGGCGGCCTTTCAAGGCGGCCCATCCGTCGGGGGCGTTCTGTTCTTCCTCGCAGGCTTCATCGCCCTCTTCTGCCTGGGCGGCCTCTTCGTGGTGAACCCCAACGAGGCCCGCGTGCTCCAGCTCTTCGGCGACTACGTCGGCACGGTCCGGGACGACGGCCTTCGCTGGGCGAACCCCTTCTACACCAAGCGATCCGTCATGCTGCGCGTCCGCAACTTCGAGAGCGCGAAGCTGAAGGTCAACGACCGCGACGGGAACCCGATCGAGATCGGCGCGGTGGTGGTGTGGAAAGTCGTGGACACCGCCGAGGCCTGCTTCGAAGTCGACAACTACGAGCACTACATGAACGTCCAGACCGAAGCGGCCATCCGGAACCTGGCCAGCCACTATCCCTACGACGCCCACATCGAGGGCGACTTCTCCCTTCGCGGGAGCACTGACGAAGTGGCGGCCCGCATGAAGACCGAGATCCAGGCCCGCCTCGAGCGGGCCGGGGTTCGGGTGATCGAAGCGCGTCTGTCCCACCTCGCCTACGCCCCCGAGATCGCCTCGGCCATGCTGCGGCGGCAGCAGGCGGGCGCCATCATCGCCGCGCGCCAGCAGATCGTCGAGGGTGCGGTCGGCATGGTCGAGCACGCCCTCGACCTGCTGCAGCAATCCGGCAAGGTGAACCTCGACGACGAGCGCAAGGCGGCCATGGTGAGCAATCTCCTGGTGGTGCTCTGCGCCGATCGCGAAGCGCAGCCGGTGGTCAACACCGGGTCGATCTACTGACCTGATGGCCGAGCGAAAGTCCTTTCTCCTGCGTCTCGATGAACGGACGTTCCTCGCCCTGAAGCGCTGGGCCGACGACGATCTGCGCTCGATCAACGCCCAGGTCGAGTTCCTGCTGCGGCGGTCGCTCGAACAGGCGGGCCGGCTGAATCGCGAACCCGCCGAGCCGGTCGCCCCGAAGCGGGAAAGCGGCGAAGGCGGCAATATTTGACGCGGTGCGCTTCCGCCCGTTAAATTGCTCTTACCTGTGAAGTTCAACGACCTCGCGATCGAGTCGATCGCCTACGAGCTTCCGCCCGTGGCGGTCTCCACCGAGCAATTGGTGCGCCGCCTCGACCCCGTCCTCCGAAGGTTCAAGATTCCGGTGGACGCGATGCTCCAGCTCACCGGGATCATCGAGCGCCGTTTCTGGACGCGCGGCCATCCCATGCACCAGGCGGCGACCGACGTGGCGCGTCGCGCGATCCAACGCGCCGGGATCACCCCGGGACAGGTCGGCATACTCATCAGCACCTCGGTCTCGAAGGACTACCTCGAGCCCTCGATGGCGAGCCTCGTGCACGGGGACCTCGGCCTCAACCAGGAGTGCCGCAACTTCGACCTCGCCAACGCCTGCCTCGGCTTCCTCAACGGCATCGAGGTCGCGGGCCGGATGATCGAGTCCGGAGTGGCCGACTACGCGCTGCTCGTCGACGGCGAAAGCGCGGGGGACGTGGTCGAGGCGACGATCACCCGCCTCCAGGATCCGAACACCACGCTGCGCGACTTCTGGGAAGCCTTCGCCACCCTGACCCTCGGCTCGGCCGCGGTGGCCATGATCCTCACCAAGGGCTCGCTCTCCCAGACCACGCACCGCGTGAACGGCTGCGTCTCCCTCGCCGACACCGCGAACTCGCGGCTGTGCATGGGCACCGCCGAGCGCATGGTCACCGATTCCACCCGTCTCCTCAAGGCCGGCGTGGTCCTCGCCCAGAAGACCTGGGGCGTCGCGTCGCATCAGTTGAACCGCTGGTCGGAGCAGGGCATCGGCCATTACATCTGCCATCAGGTCGGCGCCTCGCACATGCAGGCGCTGGTCGAAGCTCTCGGCATCAGCTTCGCGAAGTGCGTCCTCTCCTACCCCACCCACGGCAACGTCGGTCCGGCCGCGGTTCCCCTTACCCTGGCCCTCGCCACGGAATCAGGCCGGGTCAAGGAAGGCGATCACGTGGCGCTCATGGGCATCGGTTCGGGGCTCAACGTCACGATGATGAGCGTGACCTGGTAGGCCCGGACGTCACTCCCCCAGTGGCGACCCCGGCCTGGCGCGAACTCTTCCCGTTCGAGAGCCGGACTCTTCAGGTCCCTTCCGGCCGGCTTCATTATGTCGACGAGGGACCGCGCACCGCGGATCCCATCCTCTGCCTCCACGGCAATCCGACCTGGGCTTTTCACTACCGCCGGCTGATCGCGGAGGCCCGGCCGTTCCATCGCGTGGTCGCCTTCGATCACATGGGCATGGGGCTTTCCGACCGGCCCGTTGATTTTTCCTACACCCTCGCCGACCACGTGAAGAACGCGATCGCCTTCGTCGACGCCCTCGACCTGAAGAAGATCACGCTCGTGGTCCACGACTGGGGCGGCGCCATCGGCATGGGGATGGCCCTGGCCCGGCCGGAGCGCATCGCCCGGGTCACGGTGATGAATACCGCGGCCTTCTTCATCCCCCATCTCCCGAAGCGCATCGCCATCTGCCGGGCCGGCGCCCTCGGAGAGTTCATCACGCGCGGCCTCAATGGCTTCGCGCGGGCCGCCACCACGATGACCACGTCGATACCGCTTCCCGCGGACGTGAAGGCCGGGTATCTCGCGCCCTATGCCTCGTGGCGCCGCCGGATCGGCATCTGGAACTTCGTGCGCGACATACCAATGGAGCCCGATCACCGCTCGCGCGCCACCCTGGCGAAGATCGACGAGAGCCTCGCGAGCCTGGGCCGACCCGTGCAGATCCTCTGGGGCGAGCGCGACTGGTGCTTCACCCCGCAATTCCGCGAAGAGTGGCAGAAGCGGTTTCCGAAGGCCTACGTCCACAAGTTCGAGGACGCCTCGCACTACCTCATCGAGGACGAACCCAACGGAGTGATCGCGCGGATTCGCGACTTCGCGTCGTGAATGTCGCCGACCTGCTCGCGGACTCGGCGCAAAAGGCGCCCGATCGCGACGCCATCATCGCCCCCGATGGACGGGGCGGCTGGACGCGGATCACCTACGGGGCGCTCGACGCGGCGGTTACCGCACACGCCCGCGCCCTGAAGGCCGGCGGAGTCTCTCGCGGCGAACTGACGCTGGTGATGGTCCCCCCGGGGATTCCTCTCATCACTCTCTTCTACGGCCTGCTCCGTCTCGGCGCCGTGCCGGTCATGATCGACCCGGGGATGGGCTTTCGAGCGTTCTTGAAGTGCGTCGAGACCACGCGCGCGACCACGATCGTGGGCATTCCGAAGGCCCACATCGCGCGGATCCTCTTCCCCCACCCGTTTTCGACGATCGAGCGCAAGTTCGTCATTGGGCGGTCTCTCATGGGCGCCCTCGGCCGTTCGTTGACGCCCCTCGCGAGCGCGGGAGCCGACGCCGCGCCCGTCCGCGCGGACCTGGCCGAGGACGACCTCGCGGCGATCCTCTTCACCTCCGGCAGCACCGGACCGGCGAAGGGTGCTCGGTACTCGGTCGGGAACTTCTTCGCGCAGCGCGACGCGCTCCAGGCCTTGTACAACTTCCGGCCCGGCGAGGTGGACCTCGCCGCCTTCCCTCTCTTCTCCCTCTTCGACGCGGCCTTCGGAATGACCAGCGTGATTCCCGATATCAACCCCGCGAGGCCGGCGGAGTGCCGGCCCGAGAAGATCGTCGAGGCCATCCGGACCCATAAGGCCACCTCCGCTTTCGGCTCCCCCGCCATCTGGTCGCGGGTGGCGCCCTGGTGCGCGACGAACGGCGTGCGGCTCGATGGACTCAAGCGGGTTCTGATGGCGGGCGCGCCCGTGCCGCTCAAGCTGGTTCGCGCCATGCGCCCGGTTCTTCCCGGGGACGGCGATGTCCACACGCCCTACGGGGCGACCGAATCCCTGCCCGTCGCCACCATCTCCGGCCGCGAGGTCGAGGCGGTCGGCGCGGAGGTCGAGTCGGGGGCCGGCACCTGCGTGGGACGCCCGGCCGCGACCATCGAACTTCGGCTGATCCCGATCCGGGAGGAGGCGGTCGCGTCGATCGAGAGCGAGCCCGCGCTCGGCGTGGGCGAGGTCGGTGAGATCTGCGTGCGCGGAGGTGTGGTCACCCGCGCCTACCACAACAGGGAGGAGGCGACCCTCGCCTCGAAGATCGGAACGGGCGGGGAAACCTGGCACCGCATGGGCGATCTCGGTTATCGAGACGCCCAGGGACGCCTCTGGTTCTGCGGACGCAAGGCGGAGGCGGTGTTCACCGCGAACGGCCCGATCTTCACCGACCAGGTCGAGTGCCGCTTCTCGGGCGATGCCCGATATCCCCGCGTGGCCCTGGTCGGCATGGGCCCCCGGGGCCACATGCAGCCCGTCCTGCTGATCGAAGGCCCCGAAAATGAAGCCCTCCGGGCGGAGGCGCGCCGGATCGGCGGGATCGCGGACGTCCGCTTCCATCCCCGCTTTCCCGTGGACCGAAGGCACAACGCGAAGATCCACCGGCTCGACCTCGCGAAGTGGGCGGCTTCCCGGAGCCCGAATCTTCGATAGGCTCAGGGCCCACAACAAGGGAGAGACAACGTCGTGGCAAAGCCGCTCGAAGGTGTGCGCGTCCTGGAGATGGGCCAGCTCATGGCCGGCCCGTTCGCGGGGACGATCCTCGCGTACTACGGCGCCGAGGTGATCAAGATCGAAGCGCCTTTAACCGGCGATCCCGTGAGAACCTGGCGGGGCGTGGACCGCGACGGCACCTCGACCTGGTGGCGGTCTCTCGGCCGCAACAAGAAGTGCATCACCGTGGACCTGCGCACCGACGAGGGCCGCGCCCTCGCCCGCGAACTCGCCTGGAAATGCGACGTGGTGGTGGAGAACTTCAAGCCCGGCACCATGGAGAAGTGGAAGCTCGGCCCCGAGGACATCAAGGCGAAGAACCCGGACGTCATCTACTGCCGCGTCTCGGGCTACGGCCAGACCGGGCCCTACTCGCACAAGCCGGGATACGCCTCGGTGTGCGAGGGGGTGGGCGGCTTCCGCTACGTGAACGGCTTCCCCGACCGGCCTCCCTGCCGCCCCAACCTCTCGCTCGGCGACTCCCTCGCGGGCCTGCACGCGGCCCTCGGCATCGTGATGGCCCTCTACAACCGCTCCGGGCGCAAGGGACGCGAGGGTGGAGGCGCGGGCCAGGAGATCGACGTCGCGATCTACGAGTCGGTCTTCAACATGATGGAGGCGGTGGTTCCCGAGTTCGACCGCCTCGGGATGATGCGCGAGCGCGAAGGCAGCAAGCTCACCGGCATCGTGCCCACCAACACCTACCGGTGCAAGGACGGCCTGTACGTGATTATCGGCGGCAACGGCGACTCCATCTACAAGCGCCTCATGCTCGCGGCCGGGCGCGAGGACATGGCGAACAGTCCGGAGTACGCGACGAACGCGGACCGGGTGAGGAACGAGCCCGCGGTGGACGGCGCCATCTCGGAATGGACCGCCACCCTGTCCGCCGCGGAGGTGGTCGAGAAGCTCGAGGCCGCGCAGGTCCCGGTGGGATCGATCTACACCGTGAAGGACATGGTGAACGACCCCCATTACCAGGCCAGAGGCATGTTCGAAGAGGTCGAGGTCGGCGGCAGGCCATTGAAGATCCCGGCCATGACCCCGAAGCTGTCGGGCACCCCGGGCGGGACGGAGTGGCCGGGGCCGGAAGTCGGCTCCCACAGCGTTGAGGTGCTGAAGTCGATTCTCGGCCGGACCGACGCGCAGATCGAGGCATTGAAGGCCAATGGCACCATCTAGGAAGACCGAGCCCGTTTCGACCCTGGAGTTGTATCGCAGCCGCGGCCTGGGCTCGCGGGTGGGCTTCGGCTCCCGGCCGGCGGTCGTGGTCGTCGACTACATCGTGGGCTTCACCGACCCGAAGTCGCCGCTCGCCGGTGACTTCGCGAACGAGCTCCGCGCGACGAGGTCACTACTGAACGCGATGCGCCGCCGGGGCGCGCCGGTGTTCTTCACCACCACCGCCTACGACAAGGCCATGACCGAGGCCGGCGTCTTCGTGCGCAAGGTGCCGTCTCTCGCCGTTCTGCAGCGCGGCTCGCGGTGGGTCGAGATCGACCCGTCGCTCAAGCGCCGCCGGAACGAGGTCGTGATTGAGAAGCAGTACGCCTCCGCGTTCTTCGGGACGCCCCTCGCCTCCACCCTGCACGCGCAGGGCGTCGACACCCTCATCGTCGCCGGATGCACGACCAGCGGCTGCGTGCGCGCCACCGCGGTGGACGGACTTCAGCACGGGCTGCGCGTGATCGTCCCGCGGGAGTGCGTGGGTGACCGCGCCGCCGGACCCCACGAGGCGAACCTCGTCGACATCGACGGAAAATACGGCGACGTCATGGCGGTCAAGGACGTGATCGCGCTTGTTGAGAGGGCGGGCCGATAGCGGTTGGTGGATCCCGGCTTCCGCCGGGATACGCAGGGTGCTGAATCCTTCAGCACCCTGCTAACCGCCGCTGGCGGCGTCGTGCAGGAGGTCGTCCCAGAGGATGACCCGGTTCGCCTGACCGGCCAGGCGCTGACGGGCGTCGATGACCTTCGAGAAGAGCGCGAACGCGTCCACCGGCCCCGCGGCCGCGCGTGCGAGGGCCTCGGCGGCCCCGGTGTGCACCAGCCACTCCGGACTCCCGCCCGACTGCAGGACCGCGATGTCCCGAAGCAGGGTGGCGAAGAGGTGAAGGGTCTCGTCGCGGTCGTTCTCCTTGGCCCCGGCCATGGTCGAGGCCGCGAAGGCGGAAAGTTCCGCGTCCCTGGCCCCGCTGAACCGGCGGAGGATCAGGTCGCGCAGATCATCAAGAGGGGGAAGGCTCTGAAGCGCCCTGGCCAGGCTCCCGGCCGAGGCCTGGGCCCGGAGCCGGGCCTCCGCCGGGTCGACGCGCTCCTCGATCAGTCTCCGCTCGATCAGGCCCTGGGGCACGCCGGAGAGGCGGATCGACGCGCAACGCGACCGGATGGTGGGCCGCAGGAAGCCCGGCGAAGACGAGGTGAGCAGGACCACCGCGCCCTCCGCCGGCTCCTCCAGGCTCTTCAGGAACGCGTTGGCCCCGTTCACGTTCATGCGCTCGGCATCCACGATCACCGCCACACGCCTCTTCGCTTCCCAGGCCCGCCGGGTCAGCCAGTTCCCGAGCAGCCGCATGTAGTCGACGTCGACGATCTTCCCGACCCGCTCCTTCTTCTTGCTGACCCTGTCGTCTCCGTGGGCGCTCAGTTCCTCGTCGATACCCGAGACCTCGTCGCGGCCGAGGACGACCAGGTCCGGATGGAGGTTCTCCGCGCTGCGGCGGCAGTGCGAGCAGTTCTCGCACGGCCCCAGCCGCGGCGACTCGCAGACCAGAGTGCGCGCGACCGTCTCGGCGAGAGTCCGCTTCCCGACGCCCTGGAGGCCGTGGATCAGGGTCGCATGATGGAGGCGCCCTTCGGTGAACGATTTCCACAGCCCTTCCCGGGCGAAGTCGTGGCCCAGCACGGTCGCGAAAGGCGCGCTCATGCGAGATCCCCGAAGCGTTCTCTCACCCGCGCCGCGATCCGGGCGGCCAGGGTCTTCACATCGACCGCGCCGTCGAAGACCTCGAATCTCCCGGGCTCCGCCTTCGCGAGGCCGAGAAAAGCCTGGCGCACCTTGTCGTGAAAGGCAGGGGCCTCGGCATCCAGGCGATTGGACGCGCCGCGCTGCCGCAGGCGTTCGAGCGCCACCTCCACGTCCAGGTCGATGAGGATGGTGAGATCCGGGGTCAGCCCGCCGATGTGTCGAAAGACGTCGGGGACGAGATCCCCCACCCCGCGCCCCACCGACTGGTAGGCGACCGAAGAATCCTGGTATCGATCCGAGATCACGATCCGCCTCTCCGCGAGAGCGGGCCGGATCACTTCATCCAGATGCTGGGCCCGGTCGGCCAGGAAGAGGAGGGCTTCGACATCGGGAATCGGCGTGGTGGTCGCGTCGAGCAGGATCTCGCGAACCCGGCGCCCGAGCGGCGTTCCCCCCGGCTCCCGGGTGAGCAGGGCGCGCTCGCCGAACTCCCGCGCGAGGGCTTCGGCCTGCGTGCTCTTGCCGCTGGCCTCGATGCCCTCGAACGTGATGAAAAGTCCCTGGTCCATTCTTTCTCTGCCCCTCGATCTGCGGTGAGTTTACGTTTAGCGTCGCCCCATGCGAATTCTGGTCACCGGCGCCTCGGGCCTTCTGGGCGGGCGGCTGTGCGCCCTGCTCTCCCCAGACTTCGAGACCACGGGCCTGGTCCGGAGCCAGGCCCCACCGGACGGAATCGCCGCCCTCTCCGCGGACCTGGCCGACAAGGCCGCGGCCTCCGCCGCCCTGGACCGGGCCCGCCCGGACGCGGTGATCCACTGCGCCGCCCTCGCCGACGCCGAGGTTTGCGAGCGGGAGCCCGCGCGGGCGCGCCGGGACAACCTGGCCGCCACCGAACAGCTCGCCGCCG
>DAORUA010000099.1:0-10771 GCA_035432945.1 Vicinamibacteria bacterium
AGGCGCTCCAGGCGGCCCGGCCACACCGCCAGGCTCATGGCCGAAACCGCGCGGGGGAGGTCCACTTTGAGGCCCGCCGCGTCCAGAGCCTCGAGGGTGCGGATGGCCACGACCAGGTTGATGCGCTGGTGGGCGCCCGCGAGCGGATGGACGTGCGCGTAGCTTCCCCGGGGCGTGCGGACCCGGAGTTCGCCATCCGACCGGCGCAACCCCACTCCCTGGAAAGCGGGGACGACCCGGGCGCGCCGCTTTCTCGAGATCTCCGTGATCTTCTCCAGGGCCTGAGCGTCCATGGGACCCACCACCACCGCGCGGTTCGCCCGCACCACCCCCGCCTTCTCCGCGGCGATGGACGCGAGCGTGCTGCCGAGATACTCCTCGTGGTCGAAGTCGATGCTCACGATCGCCGACACCAGAGGGGACGAGACGTTGGTGGCGTCGAGGCGTCCTCCAAGTCCCACCTCCAGGACGGCAATGTCGATCGCCTTCCTCCTGAAGTAGAGGAAGGCCACCGCGGTCAGGATCTCGAAATGATTGGGATGAGCCTCGATACGCCGCATCCGCAGCAGCCGGTCGGCCGCGGCCTTGACTTCCAGAATGCCTCGATCGAACTCGGCATTGCTGATGTTCCGGCCGGAGACGGTGATGCGCTCCCGGACATCCATGAGGTGAGGCGAGGTGTAGCGGCCCACCCTCAGCGACGCGCCCCGCAGCGCGGTATCGAGATACGCGCTCACCGAGCCCTTCCCATTGGTGCCCGCGACGATCACGCTCCTGAAGGCGCGTTCGGGGCGTCCCAGTTCGCGCATGAGCGCGCGCATGGTGGCAAGGCCGAATTTCTTTCCCAGCCAGGATCTGGACCGGAGGTATTCGCGAGCCGTCACCGGGCTAGACCGCACCATTCATCAGGGGCGGGGATCCTAGTTCCTCGAAGGCGAATGTGGAAAAGTGGATGAATTTGTGGAAAACTGGGGAACATGTTCGCGGGGAGCTTCGATTGCCGGATGGATCGCCAGGGGCGCGTGGCGATCCCCTCGGCATTTCGCCGCAAGATCGAAGATTCGGGAGACTCCTTCATCCTCACTTTCTTCGACGACGCTATCGCGGGTTACCCCCGTGGAACCTGGCTTTCTCTGGAAAAACAGGTTCTCTCCCTGCCCGCGTTCTCCAAGAAAGCCCGCTCCCTGTCCCGCGTGCTGGCCTCGAGAGCGCATGAGTCGCGACTCGATACCCAGGGCCGCATTCTCGTGCCGCCCGCGCTGCGTCGGCTCGCCGGACTCGACCGCGACGTGGTGGTGATCGGGGCCATGGACCGGTTCGAAATCTGGCCGCGGGGCAAATGGAGCGCGTTCGCGAGCGAGGCCGAAGCCCTTCTGGACGCGGCTTCCACAGAGCTGGGCCTCGGCCCCGCCGGCCCTTCCACAGTCCAAGCCTAGGCTCCCGCTCGCTTTCGCGAGTCTTCGGTTGACAGTTCGCGGGGCCTGGCCTAGAGTCGCTGTGGAAAATATTGGCCAAAAGTGGCTAGTATGGGCGAGGACATGCTGCGCGGTCACCATCCTGCACGAATAGACGACAAAGGCCGTCTGAAGATTCCCTCCGCGTTCCTGGGCGCGTTGACGGAATCGTCTCGCGATTTTTTCGTGACTTCGATCTCCGGCGAGTTCGTGAGGATCTATCCGCTCCACGCCTGGACCGAGATCGAAAAGCGCCTCGCGGCCATGCCCCAGGCCCATCCCGCGCGCCAGCGTTTCCTCGAACGCGTGAACTTCTTCGGACAGGTGGCCCAGGTCGACGCGCAGGGCCGGATCCTGATTCCCCAGATCCTGCGCAAGATGGCGTCGATGGAGGGCGATGTAGCGGTCCTCGGCCAGCAGAACCACGTGGCGGTGTGGAACACGAAGCACCTCGAGGAACGCCTCTTCAAGAAGGACCCGTTCACCGACGATGACGCGAAACAGCTCGCGGAGTTCGGGATCTGATGTGCATGTCTCCGTCCTCCTGCGCGAGATTCTCTCGTTCGCCCCAGGGCCCACGCGCCGCATTCTCGACGCCACCGTCGGCATGGGCGGGCATGCGTTCGCGCTGCTCTCCGAGCATGGGGACGCCTCGCTCCTGGCCTTCGACCGGGACGAGAAGGCTCTCGAACTCGCCGGAGAGCGCCTCGCCCCCTTCGCTCCCAGGGTCGAGCTTCGTCACGGGGATTTTCGCGACGGCTTGTCCGGGATCCCTCCCGGGAGCCTCTACTATGCGATCGCGGACCTCGGCGTCAGCTCGCTTCAACTCGACGACAAGGACCGCGGCTTCAGTTTCCGCTTCGACGCTCCCCTCGACATGCGCATGGACCCGCGCAGCGGAAGGAGCGCCTCCGACATCCTCAACACCGCCTCCGAGCGTGAACTCGAGCGCATCCTCACCGAGTTCGGCGAGGAGCCCAAGGCGCGGGCCATCGCCCGCTCCGTCGTCATGGAACGACGGACCCGCTCGAACTGGACGACCGGCGCTTTCGCGAGCCTGGTGCGGCGCGACGCCCACGGACGCCCGGGGCTCGATCCTTCCACCCGCGCGTTTCAGGCGCTCCGCATCGCCACGAACCGCGAACTCGAAGGCCTCGACCAGGGTCTCGAGCGACTGGCCCAACTCCTCCGGCCGGGCGGCCGTCTCGCCGTCATCGCGTTCCATTCCCTGGAAGACCGCATCGTGAAGAACCTGTTCCGAAACCTCAAGAAGTCCGGGGCGTTCGAACTTCTCACCCCCAAGCCCATAGCACCCCAGGACGACGAGACGAGGACGAATCCACGGGCCCGCAGCGCGAAGCTGCGGGTGATCGAGAAGCGAGCGGAGGCGATCTCATGAAAGTCGACCGCATTCACGCCGTCCTCGTCGAGGACTCCATCGACAACCGGAGGGTGGTGCGCTCCCGCGACGACCGCATGTCGAAGGACCTGCTCTGGATCGGCGGGGTGGTCCTCATCCTCATAGGTCTCTTCGTGGCCTACGGCTGGCCGCGCGCGGCGCTCCGCGACACCGGCTCCACCGCGGGAAAGCTCCAGCGGGAACAGGAGAAGCTTCGCGAGGAGAACCGCGAGCTTCGCCTGGAGCGGGCCGCCCTGCAGGATCTGAAGCGCGTGCAGGTCATCGCCACCGGTTCTCTCGGCATGCACACTCCGGCCTCCGCCAACGTCATCGTGGTCGAACGTCCGCAAAACCTCCCCAAGGATTCGCGGCTGGCCGCCAAGGCCGTGACCGGAGGTTCGCCGCAGTGAGAACGGACTACCACCCAGGCGCTCCGCCACCCCCGGTGGCCGTCCGAAACCACGACCTCCGCCTCTACTTCGTGGCCATGTGCGGCACGGTCTGGGCGCTCGCCATCGTGGCCCAACTCTTCCACCTCCAGGTCCTGAGGCATCGCTTCTACCTGAAGGAAGCGCAGCACCAGTCGGACCGGACGATCACGGTGCGGGCGCGCCGCGGCACCATCATGGACCGCAACGAGCGGCCGTTCGCGATCTCGGTCGACGCTCCGAGCATCTACGCCGATCCTTCGGTGATCCGGGATCCGCGGGAGACGACGCGCGCGCTCAGCCGCGCCCTCGGGTACTCCGCGGCCGAGCAGAAGGAACTCCTCGCCCTCCTCCGCCAGGACCGCTCCTTCGTGTGGATCAGGCGCCAGGTGGACCCCGCCATCGCGAGGGCGGTGCGCGAACTGCGCCTGGAGGGCGTCGGCTTCGAAACCGAGAGCCGGCGGTACTACCCCAAGCGCGATCTCCTTTCCCCCGTCCTCGGCTACGTTGGCCTCGATTCCCAGGGGATGGCCGGGCTCGAGTACGCGCTCGACGAGGACCTCAAGGGCCGCGAGGCGCGGGTCACGGTGCGCCTCGACGCGCGCCGACGCCCCATGGGCGAGGTGGACAAGCCGCCCACCGAGGGCCGCAAAGTCACCCTGACCATCGACGAGCGGATCCAACACGTGACCGAAGCAGCACTCGGCGAGGCGATCCGCGACACCGGTTCGATCTCGGGCACGGCGGTGGTCCTCGATCCGCGCACCGGCGAGGTCCTGGCCATGTCGAGCCTGCCCTCGTTCAACCCGAATCGCTTCGCGGCGTTTCCGGAAAAGGACCGGGTGAACCGCGCGGTCGCCGATTCCTACGAGCCCGGGAGCATTTTCAAGATCATCACCGCCGCGACCGCCCTCAAGGAGGGCGTGGTGTCGCCGCTCGAGGTCATCGATTGCGGCAACGGCTTCATCGAGATCGCGGGAACCAGGATCAACGACCACGCCGTCTTCGCCTCCCTCACTTTCCAGGACGTGATCGCCCACTCGAGCGACATCGGCGTGGTCCGCGTGGCCCAGCGGTTCGGGACGGAGAAGTTCTACGCGTCCATGAAAGCCTTCGGCTTCGGGACCAAGACCGGCCTCGGCCTTCCCGGCGAGACCGCCGGCCTGCTGCGAAGCCCGAAATCCTGGAGCGCCCTCTCCCTCGCTTCGATGTCCTTCGGCCAGGAGATCGGGGTCACCGCCATCCAGATGGCGAGTGCGGCGGCGGTGGTCGCAAACGGCGGATACTGGATGCGGCCGTACATCGTGAAACGGGTGGAGGAGCCCTGGGGAGAACTCGTCCGCGAGTACTCGCCGGTGGCCGAGCGGAAGGTCCTCGAGCCCGAGACCGCGGACCGCGTCATGAGTCTGCTGCGCGAAGTGGTCATCTCCGGAACCGGCCGGAAGGCGAAGGTGGAGGGCTTCGAGGTGGCAGGCAAGACCGGCACCGCCCAGAAGATCGATGCGTCCGGGCGGTATTCGATGATCGATCACGTGGCTTCGTTCGTGGGCTTCGTGCCCGCGTCCCGGCCCGCCCTCGTGGTGCTCGTCTCTCTCGACACCCCCAAGGGAGACAAGAACGAGGGCGGCGATGTCGCGGCACCCCTCTTCGCCAGGATCGCCAACGAGGCGGTCCGCCTGCTCGCCATTCCCCCCGACGACCCCACCCGGAACATCCGCCTCGTGACCTACTCGCCCGAGACCGTGGCCCGGACCACGTTCGCGGCGGAGCGGCCGCGCGAAGCTGCGAAGGTTCCGACCGACGATCCGAGAATCATGCCCGACCTGCGGGGCTTCTCCTTGCGCGAAGCCGCCCTCATGGCCGCGCGCCATGGCCTTTCCGTCGAGATCCACGGCAGCGGCGTGGTCTCCCGCCAGACCCCGCTCCCGGGCACGCCGCTCGAGGCCGGGATGAGCTGCCGGCTGGAACTTTCATCCACCCCGCGGACGCCCGCGGGCGCAGGCGGCGGCACTCCGTCGAGGCCCGACCGGTGAAACTGAAAGCCCTGGCCGAGGCGCACCCGGGCGCTACCCTCCATGGCCCCGCGGACCTGGAGATCTCCGGTCTCTCCTACGATTCGCGCTCGACGGGCCGCGGCCATCTCTTCGCGGCCCTGCACGGGGTCAAGCAGGATGGCCTCGAGTTCGTGAAGTCGGCGAAGCGGCGAGGCGCGGTGGCGGTGCTGTCCGATCGAACTCCTCCCCTCGATATCCCCTGGATCGAGGCGGGAGATCCGCGAGCCGCCCTCGCCGACCTGGCCGCCGCGTTTTTCCACCGGCCCGCCGAGCATCTGACTCTCGCCGGGGTGACCGGCACCAACGGGAAGACCACCACCGCGTTCCTCATCGACGCGGCCCTGCGCGAGGCCTCGAAAGTGACGGGGCTCCTGGGCACGGTGGAGACGCGGATCGCCGGCCGCCCCAAGGATGCCTCGCTCACCACACCCGAGTCGCTCGACCTGCAACGGCTGCTGCGGGAGATGGTCGATGAGGGCGTCACCCATGCGACGCTCGAAGTCTCGTCCCACGCCCTCGTGCAGGAACGCGTCCGCGGCCTCGAGTTCAAGGCGGCCGTCTTCACCAACCTGACCCGCGACCACCTCGACTTCCACGGGGATTTCGAAACGTACTTCGCGGCGAAGAAGCTCCTGTTCACCGAGCACCTTCATGAGAAGGGCATGGCGATCGTGAACCTGGATGACGAGCACGGAAGCCTCCTGGCCGAAAGCCTGCGCGGTCCGCGTTGTCAGACCTTCGGCTTCACCCCCGGCGCCCATTTCCGACCGGAGAACCTCGAGATCTCGCTCGAAGGCGTCCGCTTTCTCTGCACCACCCCGAAAGGGCCGGTGGAGGTGAACTCCCCGCTCGTGGGCCTGTTCAACGTCTCCAATCTTCTGGGGGCGATCGGCGCTTCCATGGCGCTTGGCCTCTCGCCCCAGGAGGCCGCGAGCGGCGTCTCCAGCCTCGAGGGCGTGCCTGGACGCATGGAGCGCGTCGATGAAGGGCAGCCCTTCTCGGTCATCGTCGACTACGCGCACACCGACGACGCGCTGCGGAATCTCCTCGACACCCTTCGCTCGCTCAAGCCCCGGCGGATCATCACGGTGTTCGGGTGCGGAGGCGACCGCGACCGCTCGAAGCGCCCCTTGATGGGTTCGGTCGCGGCCCAGCGATCCGATCTGGTCATCGCGACCTCGGACAATCCCCGGAGCGAGCCGCCCTCGGGCATCCTCGACGAGATCGCGCAGGGGTTCAGGAATCACACCACACCCTTCAAACTCATCGTGGATCGACGCCAGGCCATCGACATGGCGCTCCGGAGCGCCGGACCGGGGGACCTGGTGGCGATTGCCGGCAAGGGCCACGAGGGAACCCAGACCATCCGGGAGAAGAAGCTCCCGTTCGACGATCGGGTGGTGGCCCGGGAAATCCTCAGGGACCTGGGACGCCTGGGTGGAGGCTCGCATGCGCATCCTTGAGACCCTGTCCTGGGCCGAGATCGCGCTGGCGCTTCGGGCGAAGCCCCTGGGGTCGCCCCTGGGCGTGCCCAGCGGCGCCTCCATCGACACGCGCACCCTGGAGCCGGGCGACATCTTCTTCGCGCTCAAGGGCGAACACGTCGACGGGCACGAGCACGTCACTTCCGCCTTCGAGAAGGGCGCTTCCTGCGCGGTCATCAAGGACGCGAACCGGGCGCACGCGGGTCGATTCGCGCTGGTGGTCGAGGATCCGGAAAAGGCCCTCTTCGAGCTGGCGGGGCTCGTGCGGTCGCGGTCCCAAGCCGCCTTCGTGGCGGTCACGGGTTCCGCCGGCAAGACCACCGCGAAGGAATTCACGGCGGAACTGCTGCGCGCCCGCGGCGAGGTCCTCGCCACCCGGGGCAACCTGAACAACCACCTGGGCGTGCCCCTCACTCTGGCCCGGCTCGAAACGGACCACTGGGCCGCGGTGATCGAGTGCGGCATGTCGCGCGCCGGAGAGCTCCGTCATCTCGTCGATCTCATCCGGCCGAAGGTGGCGGTGGTGACGAACGTGGCCGCGGCTCATCTCGAATACTTCGCCTCGGTTGACGAAATCGCGGCGGCCAAGGCCGAGATCTTCGAAACCCTCGGGCCGGGCGACACCGCGATCGCGCCCACGGACGAGCCGCGGCTCACCACGCGGATGCAAGGGAAATCCTTTTCGACCCGCCTCTTCGGCCCGGGCGAAGGCTCTTCGGTCCGCGCCGCCGACGCCACGATGACGCTCGAGGGGTCGCGCTTTCAACTCGTCTCCGACGGATCGCGAGCCGAAGTGACGCTTCCAGCACCCGGCCCCCACGCGATCTCGAACTTCCTGGCCGCCGCCGCAGTTGCGGTGGCGCTGGGCCTTCCGACGGAGACGATCGCCGAACGGGCCCGCTTCCTGAAACCGGGCGGCAACCGCGGGTCGGTGAAGCGCCTGCAGGACGACATCCTCCTGATCGACGACACCTACAACTCGAATCCGAGGGCCCTTCTCTCCGCCATCGAAACCCTGGCCCTCGCGAAGGATCGCCGGAAGGTCGCCTGCATCGGCGAGATGCTGGAACTTGGCGCGAGCAGTGCCACGCTCCACCGGGAAGCAGGGGCCGCCCTGAGCGCGCACGTCGATCTCCTCCTGGGCGTGGGTGCCTTCGCCGGGGAAATCCTGTCCGGCGCGTCTTCGCTTCCGCCCCAGGCCAAGCGGGCTTTCGAGAATTCCATCGAACTGGCGGCGCACATCGGCGCCCTGGTCAGGAGCCATGACGCGGTCCTGGTCAAGGGCTCGCGCGGGGTGCGGATGGAGCGCGTGGTCGAGGCCCTCATGGCCGCTCATCCCGGAGCAGCGGCCTGATGCTGTACCACCTTCTTTTCGAGTTCAAGGAGCAGGTCGGCCTCTTCAACGTGGTCCGCTACATCACGTTCCGGACCGCCATGGCGACGCTTTCCGCCCTCCTCATCGTCCTGCTGTTCGGTCCCTGGACCATCGAGAGGCTGCGCAGGCTGAAGTTCGGCCAGCAGATCCGCAGCGACGGCCCGGAATCCCACAAGGCGAAGGCGGGGACGCCCACCATGGGAGGCATCCTGATCGTGGCGGGAACGCTCGTGCCCACTCTCCTGTGGGGGGACCTCACCAACCGGAACATCTGGATTCTCATCTTCGCCACCCTCGCCTTCGGCGCCATCGGCTTCGCCGACGACTACATCAAGATCGTGAAGAAGCGGAGCCTCGGCCTCACCGCGCGGCAGAAGCTCGGCTGGCAGTTCACCGCCGCCATCGCGATCGGCCTCGGGCTCTATCTGAGTTCGGAGCTCAACCCGGAGAGTTTCTCCACCCGCGTGGTGTTCCCCTTCTTCAAGCGGCTCCAGCCCGAACTCGGCCTCTTCTACGTGGCTTTCGCGGCGATCCTCCTCGTGGGGTACACGAACGCGGTCAACCTGACCGATGGCCTCGACGGTCTCGCCATCGGGGCCACCCTGATCTCCTCGGCCGCCCTCACCGGCCTCGCCTACGTGACCGGGCACCGGATCTTCGCGACCTACCTCGACCTCCTCTTCCAGCCGAGTGCGGGCGAGGTCACGGTCTTCTGCGGGGCGCTCACCGGAGCGGCCATGGGCTTCCTGTGGTGGAACTGCTACCCGGCCCAGGTCTTTATGGGCGACGTGGGCTCGCTCGCCCTCGGCGGCGCCCTCGGCACGGTGGCGATCCTCATCAAGCAGGAGCTGCTCCTCATTCCCATCGGCGGCCTGTTCGTGATCGAGGCCCTCTCCGTGATCGGCCAGGTGGCGTCTTTCAAGTTCACGGGCAAGCGCATCTTCCGCATGGCCCCGCTCCACCATCATTTCGAGCTCATCGGCTGGAAGGAGACCCAGGTGGTGATCCGGTTCTGGATCGTCGCCTTCATCTTCGCCCTCATGAGCCTCGCCACGGTGAAACTGCGATGAGCGCACCTTGGCGCAGGGAGGCCCGAAACTGGAACGGCGAGCGGGTCGCGGTGATCGGCCTGGCCCGTTCGGGCGTCGCCGCGTGCCTGTTCCTGCGAAAACGTGGGGCGCGCGTCGTGGGCACGGACCTTCGGGCCGCGGCGGATCTCGGCGACGCGATCGTCCGGCTCCAGGACGCGGGGGTCGAGACGTCTCTCGGCGCGTATCCCGACCTCGCCGGTTTCGACGCGATCATCCTGTCCCCGGGAGTCGATCCGAACCAGGGTCCGGTGGCGCAGGCGAAGGCCGCGGGCGTCCTGATCCTTCCCGAACTCGAGCTCGGGGCGGCCGAGGTGAAGGGCCGGATCGTCTGCATCACGGGCACGAAGGGCAAGAGCACCACCACGGTGAGCCTGCACGCGATCCTCCGCGAAGCCGGCTTCGACGCGCGCGCGGTGGGCAACATCGGCGACCCCATCACCGCTCACGTGGACGGCTCGAACGCGGGCACCATCTTCGTGACCGAAGCCTCGAGCTTCCAGCTCGAAACCACCCACGATTTCCGGCCCGACTGCGCGGTCTTCCTGAACCTCTTCGCCGATCATCTCGACCGCCATCCGAGCTTCGAGGCCTACGCGGAGGCGAAGGCGCGGATCTTCGTCAACCAGACGGAGGACGACGCGGCCATCGTGAACGCCGAGGATCCCGGTGTTCTCGAACTCGCGCGAAAGACCCGGGCCCGGGTGATTCCCTTCAGGCCGCGCACCTCGCTCCCGGCCTCGACCAGAGGCGACGCCGCCTACTTCGAGAGTGGCGAAGCCCGATTCAAGGACGCCGAGGTCACGACCCTGTTCCGCGACAAAGACGTGCAGATCCCCGGCGCCGCGGTTCGCGCGAACCTGCTGGCCGCCGCCGCCGCCGCTCATCACCTGGGCGTCGCGAGTGAGTGCATTCAAAAGGCCGTGCGCCATTTCCAAGGCGTGCCTCACACCTTCGAACGGCTGGGGGAGGTCAAGGGCGTCGCGTTCTTCAACGACTCCAAGGCCACGACCCTCGAGTCGGTGGAGGCGGCGCTTCGCTCCTTCGACACCCCGGTGATCGTGATCATGGGGGGACGACTCAAGGCCGGATCGTTTCGATCCTTGCGGGACGCGGTGGCCGGCCGCGCGCACGCGATCTATGCGATCGGCGAAAGCAGACACCTCATCCGCGAAGCGCTGGGCGACGTGAGCCCGGTTCGTGAGGCCGACAGCCTGCAGGCCGCGGTCTTCGAGGCGCACCGAGAGGCGGCGCCCGGCGACACCATCCTGCTGTCCCCCGGCTGCTCGTCGTTCGACATGTTCCGCGACTACGCGGAGCGGGGCAACATTTTCCGGCAGGCCTTCCAGGACCTGTCCTTCCAGGGAGCCGCCTGAGCCATGGCCAAGAGACTCGCCACCGATCGCGTGCTCCTGGGGGTCGCCGTCATCCTCTTCGGCGCGGGTCTCCTGATGCTGTGGAGCGCGTCGCAGCCCTTCTCCGAAGCCGG
>DAORUA010000100.1:0-10731 GCA_035432945.1 Vicinamibacteria bacterium
AGACCGACTTCAACAACGACGGCCTGCCGGATCTCCTGTGGCACAACCCGACGCCCACCGGAGTGTTCTCGGTGTGGTTCATGAACGGGACGGCGCGGACGGGCGTCGGTCAGTTCCTGCCCTTCACCGCTACCGACCCGGTGTGGAAGGTGGTCGGCTCGGCCAACGTCTGGCCGTAAGGAGTTCACGCCGAAGCCACCGCCCCGCCCCTCGTTTCCGAGGAGGCCCTGGCCGCGTTCGCAGGACAAGACCCCAACGGGACGTGGACTCTGCGCTGGTCTGCCTGCGGGATGCTCAGCGGCCGCGGAGGGTCGAGAGGGGGCGCCGCTGGAGCACGTCCCAGCTCGAGAGAACCCCGACCGCCGATACCGTCACCGCGCACGCGGCCACCCCGAACACCAGCAGCGCGGTGGGCGAGCGATAGCTCATGTCGAAAGCGAAGCGGCTCAGGGCCCAGGTGAGCCCGGCCGCACCCGAAGCACCGAGCAACCCGGCCAGCGCGCCGAGCACGGCGTATTCGAGCAGCAGCATCGTGGCGATCACGCTCCGCGTCGCCCCGAGGGTCTTGAGGATCGCGGCCTCGTAGACCCGGCGGAACTTGGTCATGGCGACCGCCCCGATCAGGATCAGGAGGCCGCTTGCGACCACCAGCGAGCCGACCACGGTGACCGCGAGCGTGATGTTGTCGACCACCGTCGTGATCGTCGCGAGCATCTCCCGCCCGTCGATGACCGACACATTCGGATAGGCCGCCGCGAGCG
The DNA here is from genome assembly GCA_035432945.1 of Vicinamibacteria bacterium. Classification (GTDB taxonomy): domain Bacteria; phylum Acidobacteriota; class Vicinamibacteria; order Fen-336; family JAGNNV01; genus JAGNNV01. Next base: position 762 of record DAORUA010000100.1, read on the forward strand.
TGCCGAGCAGACGCGCGCGATCCACGGTGGCCAAAGGACCGCGGGCGAAGGCGATGTAACCGTGGGGGGCGGCGTCGAGCAGCCCCGGCCGGAACACGAACATGAAGCCGCCGGCCCGGCTGTCGCCCCATTCCACGCGCCGCACCGAGGTCACGGTCGCCGAGACCACACGCCCCAGCACGTCGAATCGGATGGTGTCGCCGACCTGAATGCCGAAGCGATCGCGGATGCTCGCCTCGATCGACACCTCCCCGCCCGGCGCGGGTGTCGCGTCCCAGGCCGCGCCCTCGATGATCTTTTCGTTGGCTTCGAGGGGGGAGCGGTAGGTGATGGTGTACTCCCGCGCGAGCGAGCCGCGGCCGCGCACGTCCTCGTAGTTCTCGAGCGAGACGTCACGGCCCGAGACACCGGTCACGCGCGCGCGGAGCACCGGTACTACCCGGGCCGCGGGCGCGCCTTCGGGCTGTGCTGCAGCCAGCGTGCCGAGTACGCCCTCGAGCTGGTCGCGCTGGATATCGACCAGGAACATGTCGGGCGCATCCCTGGCCATGTCCACCGAGACCTCCTGCACCAGGTTGTCCTGCAGCGCGCGCACGCCGAGAATGAAGAAGGCGCCCAGTCCCACGGTGAGCAGGACCAGATGCACCTGCCCGCCCGGGCGCGTGAGCTGCAATGCGGCATGCCGGAGCGGGAACCACGACGACGCGGCGAGCGGCCGCACGGCGGCGATGAGCGCTCGCCCGGCGAAGTAGAGCACCACGGCCAGAGCCGCGAACCCGAATGCGACGATGCTGCCGATGCGCACCGATCCGGCCTGCCACATGGTGACGCCCATGAGGGCCAGGCCCACGGCCAGAATCGAGAGCAGGCGCGCGAGGTCGCGGCGCGCCAGAAGCTCTTCGTCGCGGAGCAGCTGCGAGGGCTTCACCTGTCGCACCTCGAGGAGCGGGACGAGCGCGAAGAGTATGGATACGAGGAGCCCGGTCAAGGCGCCCTGCGCGACCGCCGATGCGGTGAGCCGGTAGCTGACCGTGATCCCGGCCGTCACCGCCGGACCCAGGAAGGCGGGGATCCAGGCCATCACCGCCATCGCGATGAACACACCGGCCACGCTGCCGAGCACGCCGAGGGCCAGCACCTGCGCCAGGTAGATGGCCAGCACCTGGCGGCCGGTGGCCCCGAGACACTTGAGGATGGCGATGCTGCGGATCTTCTGCTGCACGAAGACCCGGGTGACGCTGGCCACGCCCACGCCGCCCAGAATCACGATGATCAGGCCGACCAGGCTCAGGTAGTTCTCGGCGCGCGCGAAGTTCTCGCCGAGGTCGCCCTCGGTCGTGGTGTACGACCGCACCCGGACGAAGGTGTTCTTCACGTCCTCGCGGAGAGCGGTGAACAGTCCGCCGAGGGCCGCGTCGGGCGCCTGCACGAGCTGCTGGTAGGTGACCCGGCTGCCGAAGGCGAGCAGCGACGTCTGCTCCAGATCCGCCATATCGATGATGACCCGGGGGCCGAGACTGAAAGCGCCGAGGCGCCGTCCGGGCTCCGACACGATCACCCCGCGCACCACGAAGTCCTTGCCGCCGAGGATCAGCGTATCGCCCACCGCGAGGCCGAGTTGTGCCAGCAACTCGGGCCGCACGATCGCGCCGCCTCCGGCCACGAGGGCATGCGTGTAGCTCAGGTCACCCTCGAGATCGAGCCTGCCGTAGTAGGGGAATCCCGGGCCGACCGCCTTCAGCTCGACCATCCGGGCCGGGCCTTCTCTGCGGCCGCCCGCGCGAGCCATGGTCGCGGTCTCCGCGGTGCGGGTCACCAAGGCCCCCGCGGCGTTGAGGCGCGCCGCCACCTTCCGCGCCACTTCGCCCTCGATCCGACGCGTGCTCGAGACCACGAGGTCGGCGCCGAGCAGGGCGCGCGCCTCTCCGGCAAACACCTGGCGCACGCTCTGAATGACCGACCGCAGGGTGACGATGGCGCCGACCCCGAGGGCGATGCAGAGGAAGAAGAACAGCAGCCGCCGCCACGAGGCGCGCAACTCGCGCACGGCCATCGCGGCCACGAATCTCATCGCGCGCTTCCGAGGTCGGCCGTGGTCAGCTCCGGCACGGGACGGCCATCGCGCAGGGTCAGATTCGCATCGGCGAGGCCGGCGATCTCGGCATCGTGGGTCACCAGCACGAGGGTCACCTTGCGCGCCGCCCGCACCGAGAGGAGCAGGTCGAGGATGTGCCGGCCGTTCTGGCCGTCGAGGTTGCCGGTAGGTTCATCGGCGAGGATGAGCGGCGGGTCGTTGGCGAGCGCTCTGGCAATCGCGACGCGCTGCTGCTCGCCGCCCGAGAGCTGCGTCGGGTAGTGATGCGCGCGTTCGAAAAGGCCCACTTCCGCGAGCAGGGCGGTGGCGCGTTCGCGAGCGCCCTTGCGGCCGACCAGTTCCATGGGCACGAGCACGTTCTCGAGGGCGGTGAGCGAGGGCACGAGGTGAAAGAACTGGAACACGAAGCCGATGCGGGCGCCGCGCAGCACGGCCAGCCGATCTTCGTCGAGTGCTGTGATCTCGGCGCCGCCCACCTCGATGGTGCCCGAGGTCGGCGCATCGAGGCCGGCCATAAGACCGAGGAGGGTGGTTTTCCCGCTGCCCGAGGGGCCGACGATGGCGAGGAACTGTCCGTCCGGCACGGTGAGATCGAGAGGATGGAGGATGGTGAGCGGGTGGTCGCCGCTCCTGACCGTCTTCGAGACGCCGCGCAGGGTGATCATCGCGCAGGGAGCGCCTCGAGCTCACGCACCACCGGTTCGAGCGCGCGCCAGACCGTGTCGGCGACGATGCGGGCGCCTTTCGGGTTGGGGTGGATGCCGTCAGCCTGATTCAGCGTCTCCATGCCGGCGACACCGTCGAGCAGAAAGGGCACGAGGGTCACGCCGTGTTTCTTCGCGATGGCCGGGTACACCGCGCGGAAAGAGGCGACGTAGTCGGGGCCCGTGTTGGGCGGCGCTTCCATGCCGGCGAGAATTACGCGGGCGCCGGTCGCCTTGGCGCGCCGCACGATCTCGTCGAGATTGGCCGCGAGGTCTTTCACCGGCAGACCCCTCAGGGCGTCATTGCCGCCGAGCGCCACCAGCACCACGGCGGCGCCTCCGTCGAGCGCCCAGTCGAGCCGACGCAGGCCGCCCGCGGACGTATCCCCGGATACGCCGGCGTTCACCACCTGAAAGCCGGTCCCCCGTGCGTCGAGGCGCGCCTTGAGAAGCGCGGGGTAGGCGTGCTCCGCCTCCAGGCCCTGACCGGCGGTGAGGCTGTCGCCGAGCATCACGATCCGCCGGTTCGGGGACGCCCTGACGGAGGCGGGCGCGGTCGCCGCCACGGTCGCCGGGACCACCTCGGGAGCGGCCGTCACGGCCCTCTTCGGCGCCGGCGCCTGGTCGCAGGCGGCGCACAGCATCGCCAGCATGGGCCACACCCAAGTGGCGGCTGACCGCAATGACATCGGTCAGGGCGCGGGGTTCAGGTACTTCGCGAACCAGCCCATGACTTCCTCCATGTGTTTCCTGCTGTTCGGTCCCTTCAGGATCCAGTGGCCCTCGTCGGGGAAGATCACGAAGCGGGCGGGCACCTGGAGGCGCTGGAGCAGCTTGAACGTGGTCATGGCCTCGCTCACCGGAACCCGGAAGTCGAGTTCGCCCTGGGTCACGAGCATCGGGGTCTTCCAGTTCTTCGCGTAGCGGATGGGGGACTGATCGAACCACTGGCCCTTGCCGGTTTCCCAGATGGGCGCGCCCATGCGCCACTCGCGGTCGATACCGCCGTCGTTGAGGCCGTACTGCGACTCGTTGTTCACGGCACCCGCGTGGTTCACGAGGCACTTGAACTGGTTCGTGGTGCCGTTGTACCAATTCATCAGGTAGCCGCCGTAAGAGCCGCCGGCCGCGCACTGACGCGAGAGGTCCATCTGCGGGTACTTCTTTCCCGCCTCGACGATGCCTTCGAGCGTCTCGATCGCGGGTCCGCGCAGGACGTCACGCTCGATGTCATCCGCGAACTTCTCGCCGAAGCCGGTGGAGCCGGTGTAGTTGGTCATGATCAGGTAGTAGCCGGGAGCGGTGAGGAGGTGAAAGTTCCAGCGGGTGGTGAAGCTGTCCGCGGACATCGAGTTGGGGCCGCCGTGCGGGAACGCGATGAGGGGATACTTCTTTCCCGGCTCGACCACGGGCGGGGGCACGATGATCGAGTGGATCTTCTTGCCGTTCTTCGCGGTGAACCAGAAGTGCTCGGGGTTGGGCAGGTGGATCTTCGCGAGACGCTCCTTGTTGAAGGAGGTGAGCGCCCTGGTGCTCTTCGTCTGCGGATCGAAGCGAACGACCTGCCCGGGATCGGTGGAGGCCGCGTACTTGCCGACGATCACGCCGGCTTCGGCCTGGAGATTGGTGACGGCGCCCTTCTCGGGGGCGAAGACCACCTCCGGAACGCCGCCCGTGGCCGGGAGCCGGAAGATCTTCGTGGTCCCGAGGTCCTCGGCTTCGATGTACAGGGTCTTGCTGTCCGGACTGACCGTCGCGTTGCCGACCGACCGGTCCCATCCCGCGGTCACGATGGAGATCTGCGACCAGTCCGCGCCCGTGATTCGCGCCAGGCGATTCACGTAGTAGGGCTGCCTCGGCGTGCTGGTTCGCGATTCGCCGGCGTAGAGGGCCTGACCGTCGGGGCTGAACGAGGGACCCGTGTAGCTCACGCCCGCGGGGGTCAGGCGCTTCGGAGAACCCCCGCCGGCCGGAACCAGGTACAGCGAGAACTCCGTGGGTTCGACCATGCCCTTCTCGCGGTTGGCGGTGGCGTGGAAGACGATCGACTTCCCATCCGGCGTCCACGCGGGGGAGAGGTCCTCGGTGACGCTGCCGGGGAAGGTCCCGCGAAGGGGGGCGACACTGATCATGGTCGGCGCGGCGCCGGAGAGTTCCTGCCAGCCGATCATCGGATCCTTCTTCTCGAGCCAGGCGTTCCAGAAGCGCACGGGGAACGAGTCGTAGGTGCGCGCGGTGTCCTTGCGGGCCTTCTGCTCGTCGGAGAGCTTCTTCTGATCGTCGAGGTTGCCCGCACCCTGCGCGAAGGAGGTCTGGAAGAGGATGGCCTTGCCGTCGGGGCGGAACTTCGGCCCGGAGGCGCCGGTGGGAATGTTGGTGAGACGCCTGGCCTCGCCGCCTTCGAGGGGGAGGAGGTAGACCTGCTCGGCCTCGTCGCCATCGCGGCGGGCGCTGAAGGCGAGGGTCTTCCCGTCGGGCGAGAAGGTGGCGCCGGACTCGCCGCCCCGGGTGCTGGTCAGCCGGCGCGCGGGTGCGGTGCCGTCGGTGGGGACGATCCACAGGTCGGACACGTTCTGGGTGCTGTCATAGGAAGGCTCGGTCACCGAGACGACCGCGAGCTTGCCGTCGGGACTGAGCGCCGGCGCTCCGATGCGGCGGAGCAGCCAGACGTCTTCGTGGGTCATGGCGTGCTGCTGGGCCTGGACGGAGAGGGGAGCGAGGAGCAGCAGGAAGAGGGTGAGTGCTTTTCTCATGCGCGGGAGCATAGACCGATCGGAACCCGTCCGGCCCACGACCTGCCGCACGCCTCAAAGAGCCCTGACTACGGGCTTCGCGAGGGCGGGGCGAGGCGCTTCAGATCCGTCAGTATGTTCAGGAAGATGACGATCTGATCCGTGGTCGAGGCCGAGGATCGCTCGGTCGGCCCGGTGGCCACCCTCTGGCCGTCCGGGTGCAATTCGAAGTCTTCGTCCAGCGCGAACCCACGTGGCGACCACCGCGCGGGCGGACCGGGCCGGAACTGGGAGCCCTCGACCACGAAAGGGCTGACCATGATCCTGGTCTCGACCGGACCGCTCTCGGCGTAGAAGATTTCGGGACGCGTTTTCGACCACTGGGGGGAGGCTCCGCCCTCGGTCGAGATCTTCCAGGGGCCGCCCGGTCCGGGAAACGCGCGCACATAGACCTCGTGGCGTCCGGACTCATTGGAGTTGTAGGCGACCCAGCGTCCGTCGGGAGAGAACATGGGCCGGGTCTCGCTCGCGTTCGTGTTCAGGAAGACCATCGGCTTTGAAGCCTTGAGCCCCGGAGCGCCTCCATCCTCGATTCGCAGGATGAGGATGTCCTCCTTGCTGTTCGGGTTTCGTTCGGTGTATGCGAGGAAGCGGGCGCTCGGGTGAAAGCTGCAGGGGATCTGGGGATTGGCGCTCTCCGTGAGACGCTGCGGGCTCCCGGTTCGATCCAGTCGCTGGAAGTAGAGGTTGCTGACCCCCGGCTCCCGCGACGCGGCGAAGACGATTCCCCCGCCGTCGGGAGTCCACACCGGGTTCAGTTCGTTGCCGGGATCGAATGTCACTTTGGTCATCGCGTCCCGGTTCCACTCGTACGACCAGAGGTCGTACTGCGCGCCCTCGCGAATGGCCATGGCCAGCATCTTCCCGCCCGGCGCGAAGCGAAGGGTGGTCCAGTCGGAGCGGGTCGGTCTCAGGGGGGCGGTCCGCCCCGCGTCATCCATCCAGAACACCGGCCGCTCCGCCGCCGCCGGAGGGCGACGCTGGGCGTACACCAGGGTTCCGGTGGGAGACAATGCGTACTGAGCGGTGCCGGTGGTTGCGTCGTTCGCGACGTCCTCCGCAATGGGCACCGGTTCTCCCCGGATGGTGAGACTCCCGAGGTCGAAGGGCGCGGCCATCACGCGGCCATTCCGGACGAACAGGACGTGGCCGCCCGCCATGTATCGTCCAAAGAAGGCCCCGCGCGTCACCAGGACCGGAGCCGCTCCGTCGAGCGACGTGGCCATGACGTCGGCGCTCTCGAAAGTGCCGGTACCGGCGCGGTGGCTGCTGTAGAGGATGGTGTTCCCGGGAAGCGCTTGCGGCCACGCTTGAGCCACCTCGTCCGCGGCGAGAGAGCCGAGGGAGGCGGGGCTTCCCCCCTGAGCGCTGACTTTCTGGAGCGGAGCCCCGCGCCCGCTGGCTCCAAAGACGATCACGTCGCTCGCGGTCCAGGCGCCGCCCCGCGCTCCCGGAGCATCGCACAAGGTCGTGACCGCGCCGCCCGCGGAGGGGACCTTCTTGAGCTTGCGATCGGCGAAGAACCCGATCCACTCTCCGTCCGGGGAGAAGAAGGGGTCGCTCGCGTCCTGGGTGCCGGCCAGCGCGGTTCCGGCAAGCTGGTCGAGCTTCCGAACGTAGAGCTGCGCGGGCCGGCCAGGGGACTCCAAGATGAAGGCGAGAGTGGAACCGTCCGAAGAAAGGGCAAGGCCGCTGCGGCGAGCAAGGGAGGCGTCCGCCCCGATGGCGGCCTTGAAGCGGAACGGCCGCAGCGTCTCTTCCGTGGGTCGAAGCGACAGCAGCCCGAGCGCGCCCGCGAGGGGAAGGAGGGCGAGGGCCACCCAGGCCGCCGAGCGGGCCTTCCCGGAAAGGGCGGGCGGGGATGCGGCCGGGCCCTCGCCGTTTGTGAGGGCGTCGAGCGCGATCCGCGCCTCTCCGATATCGCGCAGTCGCTGCCCGCGGTCCCGGTCGAGGCACCGGCGCAGAAGCTGGCGCTGGGCGGGCGTCAACTCCTGCGGCAGGCGGTCCCAGGGGATCTCGGCGGTGAGGACGGAGGCGAGCGTGTCGGCAAGCGTGACCCCGGGAAAGAGACGATGCCCGGTGATCATCTCGAACAGGACCACGCCGAAGGCCCAGATGTCCGTGCGCTTGTCGACGGGCAGGCCGCGGGCCTGCTCGGGAGACATGTAAGCCGCGGTGCCGAGGATGGCGCCCGACTCCGCCCTCTCGCCGGTCATGGTCGAGGCCCGGGACAGGGCGTCGCCCTTTGGCGGATCGAACTCGCCCCCGTAGGCCTTGGCGAGGCCGAAGTCCAGAACCTTGACCTTTCCGTCGCGGGACAGCTTGATGTTCGCGGGCTTGAGATCGCGGTGCACGATGCCCTTCTCGTGCGCCTCCTCGAGGGCGTGCGCGATCTGGCTGCCGACGGAGATCGCCATGTCGAGGCTCAGCGGTCCGCGCCGCAGAAGCTGGGCGAGGTCCTCGCCGTTCGCGAGTTCCAGAACGAGGAACACGTTCCCGCCCGCTTCGTGAAGGCCGTAGATCGCCGCGATGTTCGGGTGATTCAGTGCGGCCAGAAGCTGGGCCTCGCGACGCAAGCGGGTGACCCGCTCGGGAGCGACCGCCACGTCGGGCGGAAGGAGCTTGATGGCGACGTCGCGTCCGAGGGTGGTGTCGACCGCTCTGTACACCTCGCCCATTCCACCCTCTCCGATCTTGGCGGTCAGTCGGTAGTGGGCGAGGGAAGTTCCGATCAACGACCGGATCCTAAGCTCAGCCCCCGGTTCGTCGACCCGCCGATGCTCGTGTCCCTGACCGGTGGTAACGGATGTCACATGCCGATCTCAGGCGCGATCAGAGACCTCGGCGCGCGGTTCTCGTCGAGTGCACTCCGCACTCCGTGCACGGAGTCATCGGTTCCATGGAGTCGCACCCCGGCGCGGCGCGCGGGGCGGTGATGGACTGGATTCCCGGGCACTGTGATCCCGACAAGAGTCTCTTCGTTGCGCTCCCTGGCCGCGGCCGCCCTCGTGCTTGGTTCGTCCGCCGGCCTTTTCGCCCAGAAGCTCCCCACCCCCGACCGCGACGACGGCGCGATCGAGCTGCCGCCGGGCTTCCGGGCAGTGGTGGTGGCCGACGACCTCGGGCCCCTGCGCTTCATGGCGGTTGCGCCGAACGGCGACGTCTACGTGAAGAAGCGCACGGTCGGCATCATCGCCCTGCGGGACACCAACGGCGACGGCCGCGCGGAGATGAGGGCGGCGTTCGGTTCGGGGGGAGGCACGGGCATCGCGGTCCGGGACGGCTACCTGTATCACTCCACCTCCACCTCGGTCCTGCGCTACCGGCTCGTTCCCGGTGAACTCGTTCCCAGGGGCGAACCGGAGGCCATCGTCTTCGGGCTCCCCGACGAACGGCAGCACAACGCGAAGTCCTTCGCCTTCGACGAGGCGGGGATGCTGTATGTGGAGGTCGGCTCGCCGTCGAACGGCTTCGGTCAGCCCGATCGCGGGGAACCGCGATTCCGGCCTCCTGTACAATCTCTTCGCCATGCAGGGCCTTCCGGGCGGTGAACTGATCGGCAAGGGCCTCGCCGATCTCGCGCGAAACGAGGAGACCATCGAATCGCTCCTGGTTTCGATCGGCTCACCCAGGCTGCGCGCGCTCGGGGTCGACCTCGGCCCCGCGTTCGAGAATCCCGAGCACCGGCTGTATGCCCTCCTCGATCGGAAGCATGGCGACAACGCGCACGGCCAGTACAACGCCCTGGTCCGGCTTCTGGTGAGTTACGAAAGGGCCCTGGCGTGCGCGCGCCCGTAGACCGCGCGAGACTCCTGGCCTTCCTGACGGAGTTGTCGCATGCGGCGACCGAGCCCACGCGCCTTTACCTGGCGGGCGGGGCATCCCAGCTTCTCCGCGGTCTGCGCGAGTCCACGGTCGACGTGGACCTCACCCTCGAGCCGGAGGGCGACGCGTTGCTCCGGTCGCTGGTCGGCCTCAAGGAGACGTTGAATCTCAACGTGGAGATCGTGTCGCCCGCCCATTTCGTTCCCGCCCTGCCGGGCTGGCGCGATCGCTGCCAGTTCGTCATGCAGATCGGGAGGCTCGCCGTTCATCATTTCGACCCCTACACGCAGGCGCTGTCCAAGATCGAGCGCGGGCCTCGCCGAGGCTCGATCCGATCTGTTTCGATATCCGGCGATCGACCCGAAGAGCCTCTTCGAAGCCGTGGACCGTCTGACCGGCGCCGACAGGGGTTGAGGTAATGTCCGGCCCATGACGACTTCATTCACCTTCATGAGAACAGCCGCGGTCTTCGCGCTTGCGGCTTTGGGGACCGGCCTCCACGCGCAGGAGCGCATCGACTACGAGGCGATCGCGAAGATCCGCAAGGAAGGCCG
>DAORUA010000101.1:0-10711 GCA_035432945.1 Vicinamibacteria bacterium
TAGTCGGCCAGATCCGCGGACCAGTCGTTGAGGAGTCCCAGCACTTCGCCGTGGCGGCTGAAGGACTCGCGGACCGCGGAGGGGTCGAGACGCATGATCTCGTCGAGCCGCTTCCCGAGCGCGCGCATCTTCGAGACCAACGAATTGTCCGAGTCGTCCTCGGCGCCGTCCAGAAGCCCGGCCGCCTCCGAAGTCAGCTCGCCCAGACGTTCGGAGTTGCGAAGGCGGGAACGCTCCTCCCGCAGTTCCTCTTCTTCCCCGGTACGGAGATCCGCGCGCCGGATCTCGTCGACCTGAAACCGGAGGGCCTCCCGCTCCCGGCCGAACTGCCGCGCCTTCTCGAGGAAGTCGCGGAGTGCTGCATCTGCGGCCTGGGCCTCGGCGAAGAGGACCCTGGCCTTCTCTGCCCGGGCCTCGAGCCCCGCGAACCGGTCCAGGAACGAAAGGTGGAAGTCGGCGTTCAACAGGGCGTGATGCTGGTGCTGGCCGTGAATCTGGACCAGTTGCTGCCCCACGCTTTTGAGACCGGCCAGGGAGACGGTGACGCCGTTGATCATGGCTCGACTGCGCCCCGAGGAGAGAATCTCTCTCCGGATCGCCACTTCCCCGTCCGCTTCGTCTATTCCGAGGCCGAGCGCTTCGAAACCAAAGCCCCTCGGGACATCGAAGATGGCTTCGATGGTTCCCTTTTCCTCCCCGGTTCGGATGAGATCGCCGTCGGCTCGCTCGCCGCAGACCAGGCCGAGGGCATCGACCACGATCGACTTCCCCGCCCCGGTCTCGCCGGTCAGCAGGTTGAGACCGGGCCCGAATTCGATCTCGGCGGAGGCCACCACCGCAAGGTTTTCGATGCGCAGAACACGAAGCATAAGAAGGCCCGTGAGGGTAGCATGGAACCCGGGCCGGTCAGGGTCCCTTCATTGACGTACACAACATATTGTGCGATTCTGAGAGGTCGACACCACCACACAGATGATGATCCATTTCCTGCTGGCACAAAGCGCGGCCGCCGACGCCTTCGGCGGGGGCACCCTCGGGTTCCTGAAGCACTCGGGTCCCACCGCGATCGCGGTCATTGTCCTCCTGATGATCTTCTCGTTCGTCTCGTTCGGCATCATCATCAACAAGTGGACCACCCTGGCCCGGGCCGCCCGGGAATCGAGGCGATTCCTCGACGTCTTCCGGAAGAGCCAGAAGTTCTCCGAGGTGAACGCGGTGGCCAATCAGCTCACCTACTCGCCCCTCGTCGGCATGTTCCAGGCGGGTTACCAGGAGATCAACCACCAGGTCCGGCCGGCGGCCGGGGGCGCGACTCAGCGGCCCTCCATCCGAAGCCTGGACGCGGTGTCGCGGGCGCTGGCCCGCGCTGCGTCCGTCGAGGAGACGCGATTGGAGAAGAGGCTCAGCTTCCTGGCCAGCACGGCCAGCGTGTCGCCATTCATCGGCCTTTTCGGGACGGTCTGGGGCATCATGAATGCCTTTGGCGAGATTGGCCGCCAGGGCTCGGCGAACCTGGCCATCGTGGCGCCCGGGATCTCCGAGGCGCTCATCACCACCGCAGCCGGGCTCTTCGCCGCGATTCCCGCCGCCCTCTTCTTCAACTACTTCTCGGATCGGGTGAGGGCCCTCTCGGCCACGATGGATGACTTCGCCATGGAGTTCATCAGCATGGTCGAGCGGAACTTCACGTAGAAGCAGGGCGATGGTCGGCCTCAACTCCTCGGCGGACAGCGGCGGCCGAAATGCCGCGGGTTCGGGATACCTGGCGATCCGCCGCAAGCGCCCGCACAAGAGCATCGGTGAGATCAACGTGACGCCGCTCGTCGACGTGGTGCTGGTTCTGCTCCTCGTCTTCATGGTCACCGCGCCGATGATGAGCCAGGGCATCGACATCACCCTCCCGACCGCCAACCAGTTCGACACCCAGCCCGAGGACCGCCTCACCGTCACTCTCGACGCCGAGGGACGGGCCTACCTGGGGCGCCAGCCCCTCGCCCTGCCCCTTCTCGAGGACCAGATCCGCGCAATCATGCTGGGGCGGCCCACCCACGTGGTCTACCTCCGCGCGGACCAGAACGTCCGCTACGGGAAAGTCATCGAGGTGGTCGACCTTTTGAAGCGCTGCGGCGTCGAACGTATCGGGTTTGCCTATGACATGCCGAAGGAGGCCTCGTGAACGACCCGGTTTTGCGCGTCCTCGTCGCCCGGCAGGCCCTGGCCGACGAGGGCTATTCGAGAAGCCTGCTGCTTTCCGGCGCGGCGCATGCCACCACGTTCTTCGCGATTCTCATCCTGGCCCTGCTCACCCCGAGGCGGCCCATCATCAATGTGATCGAGGGCTTCGCCGTCCCGCTTCCCAAGGGAGGAGGGATGCCGCGCGCTTCGGAGCCCGCGGAAGCGCCGACCGAGACCGCGCCGCCGGCCGAGGCGCCGAAGGTCGCGCCCAAGCCTCCCGCTCCGGTCCGGCTCATAAAGCCGGAGAAGGTGGCGCCAAAGAAAGGACTGGCGCCCGTCGACCTGAAGCGGAGCCTCAAGGACTCGCAGAAGCCGGAGTCCCGGGAGATCGCCACCGAGAAGGTGCCCAGGAAGGACCCGCCGGCGGGGGCCGCGGCATCCGCAGCGGGTTCGGCCAGCGCCGCCACTGGCCTCGACTTCGCAGCGCAGACCCCGGGGGTGCTGAACGGAACCACCGGCCCGGCCGGCCCCCTGGGCTTCTACCTCGCCGCCGCCCAGAACAAGATATGGGCCACCTGGGCCCGTCAGATCCGGCCCGACCTCGCGGGCAGTGTGAAGGTCGCTTTTACGATCCATCGGGACGGGTCCATCGACCAGGTCGAGGTCATAGAGTCCTCGGGTTCCCCCACCATCGATCGCCTGGCTGAACGCGCCGTGGTCAGCACCCAGCTCGGACCCATCCCGAATTCGTACGAAAAGGAAACCATCCTCATCCATGCGACCTTCAAGCCAGTTTCTTAGCGCCGGGATCTGCGTGGTCCTGGCCGGTTATGGCGGGGTGAAGGCGGCTCCCCAGGCCCAGGACATCTACAGGTTCACCATCGGCGGGACCGGCGCTACCAAAGTCGCGATCGCCCCCTGCTCCGCCACCACCGAGCCCCTGCGCACGTCGTGCGGCGTGGTTCGAGAGGTGCTGAAGACCGACCTCGACTTCGAGGGTTTCCAGTTGACGCCCGAGTCGCTCATGCGCTCGCTCCCGCTCGTCGATCCGAAGGCCCCGAACTACCTCGACTGGAAGTCGGTGGGCGCCAACATCCTCGTCACCCTCGAGGTCACCCAGACGGGCACGGAGTTCGCGGTCGAGGCCCGGACCTTCAGCGTGGACGGGTCTTCCTCCATCATGAGCAAGCGCTACGCCGGGAAGGTGGAGCCTTCGAATCCCAACACCTTCCGCGCCTTCGCCCACCAGTCCGCGGACGACATCCTGAGCCTCGCCTCCATCCAGGGGGTGACCCGCACGCGCCTCGTCTTCGTCTCCGACCGCGACTACACGGACAGGCGGCGCAAGGAGCTCTACATCGCGGACTACGATGGCTTCAACGTCCGGCAGGTCACGGTCAACCGCCAGCTCTCGATCCTCCCCGGCTGGACGCCCGGGGGACGCGGCATCGTCTATACCTCCTACCGCAACGGCGACCCCCAGATCTTCCTCTCGTGGATCTTCGAAGGGCGGAGCGTTCCGAACGTGACCAACGAGCGACCCGGGACACAGGCATTCGCGGCCGTGGTCTCGCCCGACGGCAAGAAGATCGCCTACAGCTCGAACCGGGGCGGCAACTTCGACATCTGGGTCGCCAACATCGACGGGACCGGGGCGCGCAACCTAACGGGGACGCCCGCGCAGGACACCGCTCCCTGCTGGAGCCCGTCGGGGCTCGAGGTCGCCTTCACCTCCGGGCGAAGCGGCTCGGCCCAGCTCTGGGTGATGGACAACGAAGGGCTGAACCTGAGGCGCCTCTCCACCGTCGGCAACTACAACGACGCCTGCGCCTGGAATCCGTCGCGGGAGTTCGCGGAGATCGCGTACTCCTCCCGTCTCGAAGACGGCGGCTTCGAGATCGCCGTGGTGGACCTCGCAACCGGCCAGGTCCGCCAGCTCACTACCGGCAGGGGAAGTTGCGAATACCCATCGTGGGCGCCCAACGGCCGCCATCTGGTCTTCGCCTGCAACCGCGGGGGCACCTGGCAGCTCGCTCAGACCGATCGCCTGGGCTCCAAGATCCGGAGCATTGCCGTCGGTCCCGGCAACAGCCAGGCTCCCGACTGGAGCCAGACTTTCAGATGATTCTCGCCGATCGGACCCGATCCGAGCGCCGCGACCGCTATCCTTTTCACTTCACCCAGCAAAGGTCCCGAAAGCCATGAGAGTCCCCCAGCCCCCCGCACTTCGATTCTTCGCGCTCGCCGCTCTGTGCGCGCTCGCCTTCCCATCCGTGGCCCGGGCGGACAAGAAGGAGTTCCTGGCCCTCACCCAGCAGATCGCCACGCTCCAGGGGCAGGTCGCCGAGGCGGACCAGGCCCGGCTCGACGCCCAGAAGGACTTGAAGAGGATCATGGACATCCTGGTCGAGCAGTCGGCCCTCCTGAAGAAGCTCCAGCAGGACATGAAGATCCAGGACGAACGGGCCATGGTGGCGATCAAGGACCAGCAGGAGCGGCTCTCCGAGATTTCCGACCGACTGCGCACCTCAACCGCCGCCGCGATGGCGCAGCCTCCCGGGAGCGTCGCGCCCGGCCTGTCCGGCGCGCCAGGCGCCACGCAGACCCCCGCGGCCGCGGGCCCGGCCATCCCTCCGCGCGACCTCTATCAGCAGGCGTACAGCGACTTTGCGCGGAAGAACTACGACCTGTCCATCCAGGGCTTCCAGGAATACCTGCGGCTCTATCGCGACACCGACCTCGCCGACAACGCCCAGTACTGGGTCGGAGAGTGCCTCCAGGCCCAGGGCAAGTACGAGGACGCGGTGACCGCGTTCAACGCGCTGCTCCGGGACTTCACGGACAGCGACAAGATCCCCGATGCTCGATACAAGAAGGGCGTCGCCCTCGAAGCCCTCGGCCGGAAGTCCCAGGCGGTTCTCGAGTATCGATTCGTGGTCGAACGCTTTCCCAACTCCCCGGCGGCGCGGCTCGCGCGCGAGAAGCTCGGACAGCCGTAGGGCCGCCGCGTCGCCCTCTCACCATCTCTCTCAAGCTACGACACCAACAGAACAAGGAAACTCAAATGGCCTCAGTCAACAAAGTGACGCTCATCGGCAACGTCGGGAAAGACCCCGAAATCCGCTACACCCAGTCCGGCGAGCCCATCGCCAACTTCTCCCTCGCCACCTCCGAGAGCTGGACCGACAAGTCCGGACAGAAGCAGGAGAAGACCGAGTGGCACCGGGTCGAAGTCTTCGGCAAGACCGCGCAGATCGTGCGCGACTACGTCACCAAGGGCAAGCCGCTCTACGTCGAAGGCTCCATCAAGTACGACGAGTACACCGACAAGGACGGCATCAAGCGCAACGTCACCAAGATCCGGGTCAGCGGGTTCAACTCGCGCATCGTCCTCCTCGGCTCCCGCGGCGACGGCGCCCCCCGGGCGGCTGCCTCCGGCGAACCCGGTCCCGGGCCCGCCGACGATTTCCAGGCCTCGGACGAGGACGTTCCGTTCTAGCGGCTTGGCGCAAGCCGGCCCTCTCCCGCGTCAACCTGCCGACTATCGGACTCATTGTCATTTCTCGCCGCGATTGAGACGCTTCCCGCCCCGTTCCGGCACCAGCAGAGCGAGGTCACGGCCGAAGTGCTGGCCTGGCTCGAAGGCACGGGCGCCGGGGTCGATCCCCGCGCGGTCGAGCGCCTCTTCTCCCGGGCCGGCGTCGACACCCGCTCGTCCCTGAAGCCTCTCGACCAGGTCTTCGTCGACGCCACCTTCGCGGAACGAAATGCGGTCTACCAGGAGGCGATGATCCGCACCGGCATCGACCTCACCCGATCGCTGATGTCGCGCGCCGGCCTCGACGCCATCGACATCCTGGTTTCGAGTTCGTGTACCGGCTTCATGATCCCCGCGGTGGACGCTCACGTCGCGAACGCCCTGCGACTCGGCCCTCGGCTCGCGCGCCTGCCGATCACCGAGGCCGGATGCGCGGGCGGGGCGGTGGCCCTCGCGCGGGCCGCCGACTACGTCGCCGCTCACCCGCGGGCCGCGGCCCTGGTCCTGGCCGTGGAGTTCTCCTCTCTCACCTTCCAGGCCCGGGATGCCTCCGCGACCAACATGGTGGCCGCGGCGCTGTTCGCCGACGGAGGGGCTGCGGCTCTGCTCCTCGGCGACCAGCATCCGCGGGCGGGCAAGAGCTCGATCGAGTTCGTGAACGCCGCGAGCTACTTCATGACCGACAGCCTGGGAGCCATGGGCTACGACGTGGTCGACAGCGGCTTCAAACTGGTTCTCGACAAGCGGCTTCCCGACTTCCTGCGCGGCAAGCTGCGTCCGATGGTCATCGAGTTCCTGAGCCAGAACGGTTCGAGATTCGACCAGGTCTCGGCCTTTGCCATTCATCCGGGAGGCCGCCGAGTCATGGATGTCGCCGAGGAGGAACTCGGTCTCACCTCTGCCCAGCTCGAACCCTCGCGGTCCGTGCTCCGCGACCACGGGAACATGAGTTCGGCCACCATCCTTTTCGTCCTCGAGCGTGCGCTCGCGAAACTGGAGCCCGGCCAGCTCGCCCTCGGAATCGGCTTCGGCCCGGGGTTCGCGATCGAACTCAGCCTTTGGCGTGGAGTGTCGCCCCGTGCGGTCTAGCCGCGACGCCCCGCGCGGCCGCTCCATCCCGTGAGCACGCAGCGGACCGACGTGCTCGTGATCGGAGGCGGTCCGGCCGGTTCCACCGCGGCGTTTCAACTCGCGACCGCGGGAATAGCCGTGACCCTGGTCGATCGGGCCACCTTCCCTCGCGACAAAATTTGCGGAGAGAGTCTGTCGCCCGGCGCGATCGCACGCCTCCAGGCCATCGGGATGTGGCGGCCGCGAGCGGAGACGGACGGAGGCGGGTCCACGAGCGGACATTCCATTCGCGGCATGCGGGTCCGGTCCCCCCGGGGGACCGTCTTCTCGGGACGCTACCGGGCCGGCCGCAACGCCCCGGGCCTGGCCATCCGGCGGACCGTTCTCGACCTTCATCTCCTCGACAGCGCCCGCGCGCGCGGCGTCCGGATCATGGAAGGAGTGGCGGCTATCGCTGCCGAGCCGACCCGCGAGGGCGGCGCGTTGGTTCGATGTCGCGCGGAGGGCGGCGGCGCCATCCTCCACATCGAGGCCAAGCGAGTCATCGTGGCCGACGGACGCCAGAGTTTTCTGGCCCGCGCCCTTGGCTTCGTCGAGTCCGAGGCGGGCGATCAGAGCCAGCGCCGCTACGCCGTGCGCGCGCACTGCGACGG
This sequence comes from Vicinamibacteria bacterium, assembly GCA_035432945.1. Lineage (GTDB taxonomy): Bacteria > Acidobacteriota > Vicinamibacteria > Fen-336 > JAGNNV01 > JAGNNV01. Next base: position 7,438 of record DAORUA010000101.1, read on the forward strand.
CGTTTCGAACCTCTCGGATCTCGCCGAGATGCACGTCGGCGAGGGCGGCTACTGCGGAATCGCGCCTCTTTCGAGGACGAGCGCCAACATCTGCTACGTCCGTTTCGGGGGCCGGCTCGAGATGACACCCCGGAGCCTCGAAGCCGATTTTCGCCGCGATGTAACCGCCTACCCCGAGATTTCGCGGAGGATCGAGGCCGCACGGCTCGACGGCCGGGTCCGGGTCGTCGGTCCCCTCAAGCTCCGATCCCGGCGTCAGGCGCGAGGGCCGTTCATCGCCTGCGGCGACACCACCGGGTTCCTCGACCCGTTCACCGGGGAGGGCATCGCCCACGCCATCGCGAGCGGCGTGCTCGGGGCCGACGCGGTTAAGGCATCTCTCGACGGAAGCTCCGATTCATTCGACGAGTACGAGCGTGGGATCCGGCATCTTCGCCGGGTCAAGGGTGTCGCCGCCCTTCTCCTCTACGGCCTGGTGTCGCGGAGCGCCCTCGCCAACGCCGCCGCCTCGGTGTTCGCCCGCATGCCTCGCCTGGGCGATGCCGTGGTTCAACTCTTCGGCGATCAGGTCTGACCATCCCTCCAAGAACGCGGGACCAATTTCCTTGATTGAGCGCCGCAGATCGGAGATAATCCGCGTTCGCGTCCTCAGGCCACGATGCCTGGGTATGCGCAAGGGCCCGCTAGCTCAATGGTAGAGCAGAAGACTCTTAATCTTTTGGTTGGGGGTTCGAGTCCCTCGCGGGTCACCAGTTCGGTTTCGCAAGACGTCCCCTAAGGCGTGGGCGTCGGCGAGTTGAACAGAAACATCTCCATCTCTTCGCGGAGCTTCTTGCGGGCCTCCGGATCGGCCATCGAAAGGCCGTAGTGGTTCATGATCGTGCGCGACTGCTCCTGCCACATCTCCCAGGCCTGTTTCGAGATCGATGCGTAGATGCGCTGGCCCAGCGGGCTCGAGAAAGGCGGCTTGTCGAGGCCGGGAAGTTCGGCGCCGAGTTTCACGCAATGGACTTTGTATTCGTCGGTCATGAGCTCCTGGTTTCGGATGGCGGATTGCCGGTGAGCAGCGAAACGACCCGCTCGAGTTCCCTCACCCGCCGGTTCAGGTCGGCGACCCGGGTCACCAGGTCCTCTCCCTCGTCGTCGGCGTAGCGGCGCACCGCGGGTGTCACCTTCTCCTCCGCGGGCTCACCGCCAAGGAGATGGGTCCAGCGAGCCTCCTTCTGGCCCGGGCCCCTCGGAAGCTCGCGCACCAGGGGTTCGGGGGCGGCGGCCAGGGCGAGCAGCGCGTCCTCCAGTTCGCCGACGGAGGCGAAGGTGTGAAGGCGCTCGCTTCGGCTTCGCAGTTCACCGGGGGTCTGGGGCCCGCGCAGCAGGAGCAGCGTCATCACTGCCTTGCGGCCGGGGTCCAGATTCCAGCGCAGGTTCAGCGCGTGGTGCCAGCGCGTCACTCGCACTCCCTCGGACCGTGAAACCATCTCGTCGAGCAGGAGTTGCCGCAGGGTTCCGTGCACCGCGCCCTCCGACATCTCCATCACCGGCTCGCGGGCCGTCTTCTGGTTGCAGGCCAGGATCAGCGAATTGACGGTGAGGGGGTACAGCTCCGGCGTCGTCTGCTCCTTCTCCATGAGGGCGCCGAGCACACGCACCTCGGCGGCCTCGAGCGGTCGGGGGATCTTCTGCACGCCTGGAAGCTTAGCCGAGCCGCGCGAACGGACCCCTGGAGCCGGCCTACCTCTTTCGACCCTTCCCGGAGTGGTGCGCGTGGGCGTGAGGGTGATCGTGGTCATGCGGATGGTCGTGGGAATGGGGGCCGCTGCGGTCGTGCGAGTGGACCCAGTCCGGGCCGTGACCGTGCAGGAAGTCGGGATGATTGTGGCCCTGGGTCATGACCCACTTGAAGAGATCGGGTGACTGCTTCGCGAGCTTCTTCCCCACCTTCTTCTGGTTCTCGTCGGGCTCGGTGTGGGCGTGGAAGTGGAAATGGTTGTGCAGGGTGCCGTCGGTCCGGCCGAAGGCCAGGACCCCGTGCTCGCTCGCGAACGCGCCGTGGTTGATGTAGGGAGGACGCCAGAAATAGCCGCCGGTGGGCAGGTTGCCGAACTGCATCATCCAGGAGGTGCCCCAGATGTGGTACGCCTCCTCGGCGCAGTCGTGAAAGGAGATGTTGTCCTGCCAGAAGCCGGGCACCATGCAGTAGAGGAAGGAGAGAGCCTGGGTTTCCTCGTCGATGCGCAGGACCTTGATCATGCAGCCAGGCTCGGTGGCCGGGAAGAGATTGGGGACCTGCCACGGCATGTCGTCGTAGGAATTGGTGGCGACGAGCCCCAAGCGCTTCGCCCCGGTCGCGTCCTGATCCGACTCGATGATGTTGGGCTCGCGATCGTTGTACATGAGCAGCATCTCGCAGCCCCGGGCGGTGGAGATCGAGGGAATCGAGACCCCCCTGGGAATGAAGGTGTAGTAGCCGGGAGTGCAGGCCTGGTCGCCGAGCATGAAGGTGCCCTTCATGCTGAGGATCTCCACGTCGGACATGGATATCGACGGCGGCTGCTTGTAGCCGCCCTCGAGTTGCACGGTCATGGTGCAGGCGCCCGAGTCCTTGTCGATCGAGAGCATCTTGTAGTTCATCCCCCGCTTGAAACCGGGAAGGGTCATCCGTCTGAAGGGGACGTCGCGATCTACGAAGGGTTCGATGTGACGGCGGGCCATGGTGCTGTCTCCGGCGGTTTGAATGGGGTGTTGAAGGGGGGAGGTCGGTCTAGAAGACCACGCGGATCCGCTTGGGCACGGGCGGAATCTCTTCCGGCCGGACCTTGCGCCTGATCCCGGCATGGACGGAGAAGCCCCGGGTCTGGAGGCGCTGGTAGAACTCCTTGACCCACTTGATCCGGCGATCGTTGAGCGCGTTCATCTCGCGAACGATGCCGCGGTAGATGCGTTCCTGGGCGGCCACCTCCCGCCTGATCCAGCGCTCCACTTCTTCGGGACGCTCGAAGCTCGCTGTTCGGGGGGCGGTCCGGGCGGTTCGGGCCGAGCCTCGTGCCACCGGCTTGCGAACGGCTTTCTTCTTCGTTGCCATATTTCTGATACTCCCGTTATCGGCTAGGCGGGCCTGGCCGCCGGCTCTTTCGAGCCCGCCTGAGGATTCTGAAGGGCCAGGGCCGCGAGGAAGGCCAGGAAGACCAGGCCCGCGATCAGTGAGAACGCGCCCTCGTAGCTCTTGGAGCGGTCGAAGAGAACACCGGTGATCCAGATTCCGAGTCCCCCGCCG
>DAORUA010000102.1:0-10704 GCA_035432945.1 Vicinamibacteria bacterium
AGCCGCCGGAGCCGAGGCGGGATTCCAGGCGGTACTTGCCGAGCACAACCAGGGGGAGGAGAGCCGCCTGGGTGGCCGAATCGCAGGAGGGACAGACCAGCACGTCAGGCTCGAAGACGCGCAGGCACCCGAGACATTCACGAGCCAGCGGTGTCTCATCGCGCGCTGGAGTCGAGCCGCCGCCGCCCGGCGTGGGCGTGGCGCGGAGAAGGCGCGTCTCGATGGACATGCCCGCCGCTCCACCCACGGAGGCGAGGAGGTCGCGGTCCTCGACCGAGAAGGGCGTCTCCGATTTCTTCGGACCGAGAGCCATGAAGCCGGTCAACGCTTCGCCGCTTCCGTGGAGAGGGACGAGCAGCGAGGCTCCGGCGCTCTTCAGCCACTCCTTCTCCCGATCCGGCAGGCGAGCGAGCAGGGAACCCGGTCCTGCAGGATCGATGGGAAGGGGATCGGAGGCGCCGGCGAGCAGGGACACGAACTGGGCCGAGGTCGTGATCGGCTCCGGCTCGGGAACGCCTCTCGCGGAGGCGGCGCGGAGCAGGCCCGGCTGCCCCGGACTCGCCGCCATGATGACGACACTCTCCAGGTGAAGGGCCTTGTCCACTTGTTCGACGAGCAGCCGGGACAGGTCGCCGATGTCCGGGGTCTTGCGGGCTGCCTCGGTGAGTTCGCGGAGCACGCGCCTGGTGTCATAGGCCTCGCGGAAGTATCGCCGGTCGAGGGCCGAGAGCAGCCTGTGTCGCAAGGGGAGAGCCATCGCCGCGCCCGCGGCCACGGCCGCAAGCGCCAGGAATCGCCAGCCGCTCAGCAGATTTCCGAGCGGTTCCGCGCGGTTGACGTAGAGCAGGACGACGCCCAACGCAAGCGGAAGAGCAATAAACGAGAGGAGGGTGTAGCGCGCGAGCCCGTACTGCACCGCGCGCCTTAGAGCGGATTGATAGTCGAGCGCCCCCTGGTAAAGCACCGAGTAGGTTGCCGTGAGCGGGAAGACCATGAGGAACGGATAGGTCACCGCCAGGAAGTAGGGCTGTACCGCTGGAAGGCTCAACCAGATATTGAATGACGGAACAAGAGCGGCGGCAGGGAGGATGAGGGCGAACGGGCTGGCACCAATGGCCAGGCCACGCATGAAGAGCTGCAATTGCCGCCGCTCCGCGCCTTGGGACGATCCCAGGGCACGCAGGAGCGGAAGTAGCGAGAGGAGTGCCAGGAGATAGGCCGGGATCCAGTCTTTGTTAGGGATGATCGCGAAGAGCCTTTCCAGCGGTGTCCACCCTAGCGATGCGCCGAGGGCAATAACTACGTGAGCTGCCGAGTCGAAGAGCCCCCAGACAAGAGCTGAGCCAGCCCAGGCAGCCCGCACTTGTCCCCCTGCAAAGGTGCCGGCGAAGTCCAGTACCCCCGCGGCGATGAAGGCCTCAGGGTGTATCGCAACCCAAATGTCGCGGTACTCCGTCGGCAGGACGAGACGCAGCGACAGGCCGGCTCCCAGCAATGCCATGACACGTCCAAGCGCCCGGGATTTCGTCGCGGCCGGTTTCGTGGCAAGAAGCAGGAGCGAAGTCACCAAAAGGACGAGCACGAAGGACAGTCGAAACCAATCGGCCAGACCAACGGCTACCCTTCCGGTAAGGGTGAGCCAGACGGCCAGTACAATCTTCGCTTGGGAGGCCGTTGCGGCAACGCTCAGCGCGCGCCGAAGAAATTGGGTCAAGGGACTGGGAGATCCAATGGCCTGCCCTGGGCGTGGGCGCTAGAACGGACAGGGCTCGTCTCGGCCGGCGCCCCCCCCGAATATCGTTTGGAGCGCCTTCTCGAGATCCGCCTTCCCGATGATTGTGGCGTTGCTGTTTGCCGTCTTGGCATACTGCGCGGCAAGGGAGCCGACCCTTGTCGCAAGAGCATGAGCTGCATCCCTGTTGGAATCGACCCAGTACTCCTTCTTCTTGTGTTTTAGTGCGCGGGCCAGGAAGATCTGGCCCACCCCTATCGCGTCCCTGTGCCATTTTAGTTGTGGCTTGTTGCCGGCCGGCGCGTATTCGTCCCACTTCAGTTGCGCGGCTTGCGTTGCGACGGCGGCCTGATCCAGCATTGCCGCTAGGTCGACGAACAAGAGGGTTATCACGTTTGCCATCTGGATTCACCTTTCCCGGGATTTGCTGCGTACGGCGTTGCGTGGACTCTACCGCCAATCGGCCGGGCGGTTGATGGTCGGGCCTGCACGAACAAGCGCCGACGCGTTGCCGATAGTTGCTAGCATTCGCCTCTCCCGCTAACCGTGCGGGACCCGAACTCTCCCTCATGCTCACCCTCGGCTTCGACATCGGCGGCACGTTCATCAAGGCCGTGGCCCTTCGCGATCTCGAGGTCGTGGGCCGGGGCGAGACCGCGGTTCATCACGAGTCCATCGACGCGCTCTGCGCTCAGCTCGCGGCGCTCGGTCGCGACCTGGATCCCTCCTCGGAAGCGAAGGCCGCCGGCGTGGCCGTGGCGGGTCTGGTCGATAAATCCACCGGCCGCCTCACCGCGTCGCCGCACCTCCCGTCTCTCCGCAACATCGACGCCAAGCCGCGATTCGAAGCGGCTCTTCGCGCCCCCGTGCACGTCATGAACGACGCCACCGCCGCGGCCTACGCCGAGGTGCAGTACGGCGCGGCCCGCGGCCTCTCGCACGTCCTCCTCATCACTGCCGGCACCGGAGTGGGCGGCGGCCTGGTCCTCAACGGCGAGCCCTACGAGGGCGCCTCGGGTTTCGCGGGTGAGATCGGCCACGTCCCGGTCGAGCCCCTCGGCGATGCCTGCGCCTGCGGCAAGCACGGCTGTCTTGAGACCGAATGCGGCGCCTACTACCTCGTGGGCCGGGCCCGGGCCGCCATCGGTTCCGGCGTCCACAGTTCGCTCGAGAAGGCCGATCCCCTCGACGCCGCGGCCATTTTCGAGGCGGCCCGGCAGGGCGACTACTTCGCCTTGAACCTCATCGACCGCGCCGGTCTTGCCCTCGGCCGGGCCTGCGCCATGGCCCTGCAGATCCTCGATCTCGAACGCATCGTGATCGGCGGGGGACTGGCTCGTAGCGCCGATCTGCTCATTCCGCGGATAATGAGCGCGGCCCGCGCCCGGACGTTCGGCGAAATCTTCGACCGCGCATCGTTTGTCGCGGCCGAACTCGGCCATCAGGCGGGTGCGATCGGGGCGGCGGCGACGGCGATGCATCGCGCGCGCTGAACGCCCGGTTCGCTCCCTTTCGACTCTCATTTCCTTCAGGTAGACGTGACCGACCTCTCACAGATCCGCAACTTTTCGATCATCGCGCACATCGATCACGGGAAGACCACTCTCTCCGACCGCCTCATGGAGGCCACGGGCGCTTTGACCGCGCGCGAGATGAGCGCCCAGTTCCTCGATGCCATGGATCTCGAGAAGGAACGCGGCATCACCATCAAGCAGCACTCGGTGCGCCTGAACTACAAGGCGAAGGACGGGAAGGACTACGTCCTGAACCTCATCGACACGCCCGGCCACGTCGATTTCAGTTACGAAGTGAGCCGCTCGCTCGCGGCCTGCCAGGGCGCGCTGCTCGTGGTGGACGCGAGCCAGGGGGTCGAGGCCCAGACCCTGGCGAACGCGCACCTCGCGGTCGAGAACCACCTCGAGATCATCCCGGTCATCAACAAGGTGGATCTGCCTTCAGCCGAACCGGAGCGCGCGAAGGAGCAGATCGAAAGCGTCATCGGCATCGACGCCTCCGGCGCCATCCTCGCCTCCGCCAAGCAGGGGATCGGCATTTCCGAGATCCTCGAAGCCATCATTCACCGGATTCCCGCGCCCAAGGGAAACCCCGCCGGACCCCTGCGCTGCCTCGTCTTCGACTCCTGGTTCGACCAGTACCGCGGCGTCGTGATCCTGGTCCATGTGGTCGATGGCGAACTCAAGCCCGGGATGAAGATCCGGCTCATGCAGTCCGAGGGAAGCCACGAAGTTGAAGGCCTCGGCGTGTTCACCCCGAAGCCGATGCCCATCGAGTCGCTCTGCGCGGGCGAAGTCGGCTTCGTGATCGCGGGAGTCAAGCGGGTCTCCGAGACCAAGATCGGCGACACCATGACCGACGACCGGAATCCCGCGGCCGAGCCGCTGCCCGGCTTCAAGGACGTGAAGCCCATGGTGTTCGCAGGCCTGTATCCCATCGAGTCGAACAAGTACGGCGAGCTTCGCGAGGCCATGGAGAAGCTGCGGCTCAACGACGCCTCCTTCAACTACGAGCCCGAGACTTCGGCCGCCCTCGGCTTCGGTTTCCGCTGCGGCTTCCTCGGCCTTCTCCATATGGAAATCGTCGAGGAGCGCCTCGAGCGTGAATTCGGCCTCGAATTGATCGTCACCGCGCCCTCGGTCAAATACCGGGTGATGAAGACGGACGGCGACATCATCGACGTCGACTCACCCGCGCGCATGCCCGATCCCGGCCAGATCGAAGCCATCGAGGAGCCGATCATCACCGCGACCATCCTGACCGCTCCCGAGTACGTGGGCGCCATCCTCCAGCTCTGCCAGGACAAGCGCGGCATCCAGAAGAACATGGGCTACATCACCCCCACCCGCGTGATGATCACGTACGAGTTGCCCATGGCCGAGGTTCTCCTCGACTTCTACGACCGCCTGAAGTCCGCCTCGAAGGGCTACGCCTCGCTCGATTACCAGATCACGGGCTGGTGGGTGTCGCCCCTGGTGAAGCTCGACGTGCTCGTGAACGAGGAGCCGGTGGACGCTCTCTCCATCATCTGCCACAAGGACACGTCGTATCAGCGCGGCAAGACCCTGGTGACGAAGATGCGCGGCTTGATTCCGCGGCAGATGTTCGACGTGGCCATCCAGGCCGCCATCGGCTCGCGCATCATCGCTCGCGAGAGTGTGAAGGCCCTGCGCAAGAACGTCATCGCGAAGTGCTACGGCGGCGACATCAGCCGCAAGCGCAAGCTCCTCGACAAGCAGAAGGAAGGCAAGAAGCGGATGAAGAAGGTCGGCAGCGTCGACATTCCGCAGGAAGCGTTCCTCGCCGTCCTCAAGGTCGACGAATAGTCGCGCCGTGCTCCTCGAGCAGGTTGCGCAGCACCGAGCGATGGCAGTGCATCTCGTCCACGCAGTAGCAGCCGACCGCGAAGTCCGTTTCGAGCGATAGCGCGGCGAGCAGACCGAGGAGTCTCGCCGCCTCCGGTCGTTTCATCTCGGTCCGGTACCTCTTCGCGAACGCGATCCAGTCCTTCTCGCTCGTCGCGCCCTGGCCCAGCTTGACCAGCCTCTCGCTCGGCGCGAGGTCGGGCAGCCACACGTCATAGAAGTCCCGGGACGCGAACTCCGTCTTCGGAACGCCTCGCGGCGGCCGACGCACGGCGCCGATCCGCAGCCCCTCCCGCTTCGCCCGTGGGCTTCCGAGTCGAACGATTCGAACCGCCACCGACCGCCTACTTCTTCTTCGCGGCCGGCTTGACCGTGGGCCGCGGAATCGGGGCGGGCGGGAAGGGCGAGTCGTTCCAGAGGTCGATCACGCACTTCCAGGGTCCGCCTCCTTTGCGGCGCCATACCGTGAGGTAGCGGCCCTGCGCGCGCGTGACCTTCCCCTTCGCGTCCGCGAACGTGATCTCGTTGCTTCCCATGGTGTAGCCGAGGTCGCCGGAGGCCGCCACCACGGCCTGCGCGGGCTTCCAGCTGATGGAGAAGAACGGCGTCTTGAGGCTGGTGCTCACGTAATTCCGGATCGCGGCCTTGCCGGAGACCGCGGCCACCCCCGGCGGATACACGACCGCGTCGTCCGACCAGTAGGACAGGATCTTCTCCACGTCTTTGCCCGCGGAGGCGACCCTGGCCCACTCCATGTCGGTCTGCAGCAGGGCGGTCCGAGCCGGGTCCGCCTTGACGGGGGACTGGGCGGCGGCGAGCGCCGGCAGCAGGAAGAGAGCGAAGAGAGTCGATCGAGTCATGGGGTTTCTCCGGGAGTCGGGCTGGCCGAGATTGGCGTGTTTCGCGCCCTCCCGTCAAGCGCCGCGCGCGCGATGCCCCGCAGCATGCCGCCGAAGACCAGTTGGTGAAGGGGGTAGAGCGCGTACCAGTAGGCTCGCCCGAGAAGCCCCAGGGGATCGAACATCGCGGTCTGCCGGATGGTCGCGGTCTTACCCTCCGTGGTCACCTCGAACTCCAGCCAGGCGCGTCCCGGGACCTTCATCTCGGCCGCGAGCCGCAGCAGTCGATCGCGCTCGAGCGCTTCCACCCGCCAGAAGTCCACGGTGTCGCCCACTCGCAGGTCCTCGGGCGACCTCCTTCCCCGACGCAGGCCCACGCCGCCCGAAAGCATGTCGAGGAAACCCCGCACATGCCAGAGTCCGTTCCACGCGTACCAGCCCGTCGATCCGCCGATGCGCTGGATGGGCCGGAAGGCCTCGGCCGCGGAGGCCGTGATCGTGATCGTCCTCGAATCGACCAGGCGCGAGCCGAACTGAACCCCGCCCCACGAGGGCAGGTCGCCGGAGGATGAGAGCGCGTCCGACCACCTCGTGGCCGCGAAGTCCTTCTCCTCGCTGGCGAGAGCGCGTCGCAACGCCTCCTCCACCCCGATCGGACGAATGTCGAAAACGTCGAGCGCGCTCCGGTCCCGAACCACGGTGGAGTGGACGATGCTCTCGATGAGGGTGCGCCCGATCCGCGCGTAGAGCGGTGTGACCAGCCCGAGCCACAGGCTGGAGAGGAAGGGCGTCAGCACGGGCACGGGAATCATGATGAGCCGCATCCCGCGCATCCGCGCGTAGGCGCGCATGATGTCCGCGTAGGACATCTGGTCCGCCCCGCCGATCTCGTGGACCCGGCACTCCGACACCGGGAGTTGCAGGGCGGCCACGAGGTAGGCGAGCACGTCGTCGATCGCGATGGGCTGCGCCTTCACCTTGACCCAGCGCGGCGTGATCATGATGGGCAGTCGCTCCACCAGGGCGCGGATCATCTCGAAGGACACGCTGCCGTGGCCGATCACGATCGAGGCGCGGAACTCGAGCACCGGCACCGTGGACTGTCGCAGGATCTGTCCCACCTCCTGCCGGCTGCGCAGATGCGGCGAGAGATCCTCTTCCTCCCGCCCCAGACCCCCCAGGTAGATGATCCGTTCGACCCCGGCGAGTTTCGCGGCCTGGCCGAAGTTCAGGGCCGCGCGCCGGTCCTGATCCTCGAAGGAGCGCCCGGCGCCCATGGAATGAACCATGTAGTAGGCCACCTTGACGCCCTGGAGAGCGCGGTCGAGGCTCGCCCGGTCGAGCGCGTCGCCCTCCACCACCTGCGTCCCCGGCCCGATTTTCGGGGTCAGCATCCCGGGCCGACGCGCCAGGCATCGCACCCGCTGGCCGCCCGCCTCCAGGGCCTTCAACAGCCTCCCGCCCACGTAGCCGGTGGCGCCGGTAAGAAGGATGAGCGGCTTTTCGATGACGACTCCTGTCCGGCGGTTCTTGGCCCGCTTCCCGGGCGTGACTGAATCTGCGCGGTCCAGAGTGTAAACCGCCGTTCCGCTCGGCCTCAGGGCATCAGGACTCGCGCGAGGAGCTCCTCGCTCCCCGGCTTCTCGAGGAAGAACAGGGTTGGCTCGAAGAGTTCGAGTTCGAGGAGCAGGGGCGCCCCATTCTCGTCGCGCGCGACATCGATGCGGGCATAAGGGATCTTCGAAACCCCGGCTTTTGCCAGCACGCTTCGCGCCATCCCCACCGCGTCCCCGCCTGGATCCGACGGGCGCCCCTCGGGCCCGACATGACGGCCGCCCAGGAACGCGGAGTTCTTCCGCACCGCGTGCGAGTACTTGCCGCCGAAGAACATGAGGCTGTGTTCGCCGCGCTCCTCCACGTCCTTCACGAAGGGCTGCACCATGATTTCGCGTTCGGCGCGGTGGCGATCGAGGTAGGCCTGTCCCTCCTGGTATTCGAAAGGCGTCACCCGGATGGTCTCCCAGGAATCGGCGGAGATCGTTGGCTTGAGAACCACGGTGTCCCAGCCGCGGATGGAGCAGAGTTCGGAAAGGCTTATGGCCGCGCCCCGGGGCACGAAGGTGGTGGGCACGGTGTGAACACCCTTGCCGGCGACTTCGAGGAGATAGCGCTTGTCGATGTTCCAGCGGACGATATCGGGATCGTTGACGACCTTCGTCGCCGCCTCGACCCGCGCGAGCCAGCCGAGGAACTCCTCGTAGCGGCGGTGATAGTCCCAGGGCGAGCGCAGGAGAGCGAGATCGACCCTGTCCCACGCGAAATCCGGGTCATCCCAGGATGCGGTGAGGACGAGTGCGCCGCGCTTCGCCAAAGCGGCGGCAAGCGGGCGATCGTCGTCCTCGATCTCGGGATGTTTCGGGTTGGTGACGAATGCGATCTTCATGGCCGGAGGTTGCTTCGTCGCAACCCTAACGGAATGGCTCCTCGCAATGACGTAGGTTCCAATGGGATTCTTAGTGAACCTCCGCGGTCGGGCGGAGAGGCGCTTCAGGCCTGGTCGTAAGCTTGCCTCAGCCAGCCCACCAGCTCCTTGTCCACGCCCTTGACCGAGTCCAGGCGGACCCGGTGGCTCACCATGGCGCTGAAGCTGCCCGAGGCCTCGAGCCTGCCCGAGGGAGCCACACTCTTGAGATTGATGCCGACGTCGAAGCGCGTGGCCGTCGAGGGCTGGAGAAGCGCGAACTGTTTGCTGCGGCGCAGGCTCACATTCGCCTTCTTGGGTGAGACCTCGACGTCGCTTCCGAACTTCTTCACCTCGGTCACGATCGCGTCATAGATTGGCCGAAGGGCGGCCTTGGGTCCCTTGAACTGCTCCCCGAGCGGGTCCTCCCCATGCGACGGCGCGCCTCCGCCCTTCACCGAATGGGCGATGAGGTTCGCGTAGCCGTGACCGACACCGTGCTTCGATTTCAGGAAGGCGACCACGTCTCCATGCTTCTCGAGCTTCTGGGCCCCGACGATCTTCATCCATTGATCGATCGACTTCCCGGTCTTCCCGGGAAGGTTCGCGATCATGGCCGCGGTGGCGTCTTCGACCTTGCCCATGGCTACTTCTCCCGGCTCAGGGCGAAGAAGTGGTTGGCGCCCGCGGACTTTCCATTCGCCCACGAGGTCCAGCTCGCTTCCATCCGCCCGTCGGGCAGGAACCGGATCTCGCCGTTGTGGATGAAGGAGTCCTTGCTCACATCGAAGTTGGTCCCTCCGTCGAAATCGAAGACGAGCTTGTCGGGGGTCGAGGCGGTCTTCGACAGGCGCATGTGCGGCTGGGTCCCGCCCGAGCAGTAGTGGGTCATGATGAGGTCGCCCTTGTCGAGGTGGTACATGGAGCGCATCTCGTGGGGTTCGCCGGGGAAGAGCACCTCCATCACCACGCTCCCTCCCGAGATCACCTCGTAGCTGATCCGGCCCTTCGGCCCCGTGGCGCTTCCGATGGGCCCCGACCACGTTCCGGTGAGGGTCTTGAGTTTCTCGAACGCGGTCTTGCCGTCAAGGGTCTGGGCAGAGGCGGGGGAAGAGAGAGCCGCGCCCACCGCGGCGGCGAGGACGAAGGACAAAGAACGCTTGATCATGAATGTCTCCTTGAAATTCCGGGTCAGCGGCCGGTCTTGTCGATGCGGTTGTGGATGGAGGTGATCTCCATCATCGCGGCCGATCCGTACCAGCCATAGGCCTCGTATGAGAACCGACCGGCCGCCACCGCGGGATCGGTGCCGAGCAGGGCTTCGGCCTCCTTCACCGTCTTCACGTTGAAGACGAAGAGACCCGCGTAGCGGTTCGCGTTCTCCTGAAACGGGCCGGCCACCACGAGCTTCCCCTCCGCCGCGAGGCGCTTGATGTTGGCCATGTGGCCGGCGAAGAGCTTCGAACTCTCCTCTTTCGTAAAGTCCGTCTTCGGCCCGGTCTTGAGGATGACGAAGACGTAGTTCCTCATGCCGCGCGGATCGGCGCCCAGTCGTTCGGCGAGCGCCTGGTCGTAGGGCGGGAGGCCGGTGGGTTGGTCCTGGGCCGCCGCCACGCCGGCGAGGCAAAGACACGCGGTGAGAAGGATCGACCGCATCAGCGCTTCTCCTTGAGTTCCGCGATGTTCTCGCGCCGGGTTTCCTTCGGCAGCATGAACATGAACGCGGACATCATGCCGAGCATGAGGCGGGTCTTGAAGGGCACGTCGCCCGTCTCGACCACGGCCTTGATGTTCGCGAGGATGTCCACCCAGCTCGTGCGCACAGAGTCGGCGGTCTTCTGCTGATCGACGAACTTCGAATGGACCACGGTGACGCGGGTGACGCCCTCCTTTTCCTCGAGCGTCCATTCCACGAGGGTGGGAGTCTCGGGAAGATTGGTGAAGCGGAAGGTGTGGACGAAGCGTTTCGGCGGCAGGAATTCGTGGACCTCGCCGATGATGAAGACGCGCTTGCCGTCCTCGCTCCGGTACATCATGCGGGAGCCGGGCTTGAAGTCCGACTCGAGCACGGTGCCGAACATCGGCTTCTGGATCTGTTTGAGTTTGGTGATCTCGGCCCACACGTCGGCGACCGGAGCCTTGATCTCGACGACGTGAACCTGGCGTTCTTCCATGGGAATCTTCCTCTTCAGGCGCGCTTCAGGCGCCGGGCTTCATTCTTCGCGGACTTTTCTTCGACGGTTCGTTTCAGGCCGACCAGGGCCGCGGCCCAGTCGCCCTGATATTTCCCCA
>DAORUA010000103.1:0-10682 GCA_035432945.1 Vicinamibacteria bacterium
GGGATCTTCAACTCGGTGCACGCCTTCAGCCAGAGCGACATCGGCCCGACCATCCTCGCCTTCCTGGGCATCGCCACCCTCGCGAGCGTCCTGCTTCTCGGCTTCCGGGTGGATCTGCTCAAGCCCGACAACGAGCTCGACCGCGGCGCCTCCCGCGACACCGCGTTCCTCGCTCAGAACCTGCTGTTCGTCCTCTTTACCTTCACCGTCCTCATCGGCACGGTGTTCCCGCTGATCGTGGAGGCCGTGCGCAAGGTCCAGATGAGCGTCGGGCGGCCCTACTTCGACCGCATGACCATCCCCATCGGGGCTTTGCTCCTGTTCGTGATGGGAGTGGGTCCGGCCCTTCCCTGGGGATCGAGCACCCGGGAAGAACTGAAGCGGAGACTCCTGCCGCCCATGGGCCTCGGCTTCGCCGTCCTCGCCGCCGCCCTCGCCTACGGCATCCGGACGCCCTGGACGCTCATCACCCTGTTCTTCGCGGGCTACACCGCCTGGGTCACTCTCTTCGAGGCCCTGCGGCCGGTGCGGGCGCGCATGAAGTTCCGCACGGACGGCTTCCTCAGGGCCTTCGCGCAAGACCTGTTCGGTCCGGGCCGGCGCCGGATGGCCGCCTACGTGACCCACGCGGGGGCGGTGGCCGCGTTCATCGCCATCGCGGTGTCGAGCACCAGCGGCCGGTCCCTGGAGCAATCCCTCAAGCAGGGCGAGAGCATGACGCTGGGCCGGTACAACCTCACCTTCGAAGGAATCGAGCGCGCCGAGGAGCCGAACCGAACCTCGATGATCGCCCGGATCGGAGTGAAGAAAGACGGCAAAGACCTCGGGCCGCTGCGACCCATGATGAACCAGTACATGACGAACCGCGAGGCCATCGGCACGCCCGCCGTGCGCACCGGCCTCGTCGAGGACCTCTACCTCTCGGCCATGAACATCGATGAAGAAACGGGAACGGTCGGCCTGCTCGTCCTCATCAATCCCCTGGTGAGCTGGCTGTGGATCGCCACCGTGATCATGGCCATCGGCGGTCTGATGGCGCTCTTCTCCTCCGCGCGAGTGGGACAGACGGTCGAAGCCCCCCGGGACCTTCAAGCCGAGCCCGTGCGCTGATGAACAAGGGCGTGTTCGCGATTGGCCTGGCCGTCACCGTGCCCCTGATCGGCCTCCTGCTCGTGAACATCGATCGCGACCCGACCTCCATCTCTTCACCCCTGATCAACAAGCCCGCTCCGGATGTGCGGCTCATGGAACTGTCGGGCGGCGCCTCGGTGCAATTGTCGTCGCTTCGGGGACGTCCGGCGGTGGTGAACTTCTGGGCCACCTGGTGCATCCCCTGCATCCAGGAACACGCATCCCTGACCGCGGGGGCGCGAGCCAACCCCGACGTGGCCTTCCTTGGCGTGGTCTACGAGGACACCGCGGAGAATGCCCGGGGGTTCCTGGCGAGCCGCGGGAGCGCGTACCCGTCCTACTCCGACGACGACGGGAAGGGCGCCATCGCCTTCGGGGTCTATGGGGTGCCGGAGACCTTCTTCATCGATGCGAAGGGCACGATCGTCGAGAAGTACGTGGGTCCTCTCGACGGGGACACCCTGAGACAGAAGCTGGCGATGGCCCGAAGATGAAACCCCTGCTTCGATCGAGGACCTCACGGAGGCTCGCCCTGATCGCCGGCCTGGTCGCCTTCCCGGCCGCGCCTTTCCTTTGGGCCCAGGAAGCCGGCCAGGGCTTGAGCGCGGAGGCAAAGTCGATCCTCGGCGGCCCCGAGAGCGGCTCCGGCTTCGACGCGGACGTCATCGCCGTCCTCGGCCCGCCCGAGGGCAAGAAGGTGCCCGAATCGGCGGTGAACGAGCTCGCCAAGGACATCGATGCGAAGCTTCGCTGCCCGGTCTGCCAGGGGGTGTCGATCGCCGACTCTCCTTCGGGCATGGCCACCAAGATGCGCGAGCAGGTTCGCGGCCTGGTGACCAAGGGCTACAGCGAAGAGCAGATCATCAGCTACTTCGAGCGTTCGTACGGCGAGTTCGTGCGCCTCGAGCCGCCGCTGCGCGGCCTGAACGTGATGCTGTGGATCCTCCCCGCGGTGGTGCTTCTGGGCGGCGCGTGGTTCGTGTTCCGCAAGGCCAACCAGCCCCTGGCCGCGGGGGCAACCCCCGGACCGGCCCCGGAAGGCGCCCCGACGCCGAAGGACGTGGATCCGGAACTCGCCAAGTACCTGGAGCGCATCCGGCGCGACTCGGGAACATCGTCGTAATCTGCGCCCGGAGGATCGGCGCCTAAACCCCCAAGCAATCAAGGAGAAGCCTTTGGCCGCTGATTTCAGCTGGACCCCCCCACTCGTCGTTCTCGCCCTCGGCGCGGTGGCCGGGGCCGTGGTGGTGGCCGCGCGGGCGCGGCGCCAGGCGGCTCACGAGGCTCCGACGGTTTCCTCGCGCGGCTCCGATCTCCAGCGCCGGTACGACGCCCTGATCCGGCGTCTCGCCGAAGGCGCCAGCCCCGAAGAGAGAGCGGCCATCGAGATCGAAGCCGCCACGGTCCTGCGGGAGATGGAGACGGGGAAAGCACCGGGCTCTTCCCCCACGGCATCGAGGAAAGCAGCTGCCGAGCCCACTGAGACCGCCCCGGCGGCCCCGCCCACCCCGGCGCGGCCCGCCTCGGCCTGGGCCGGCTTCGCGTACGGCGTGCTCACCATGGGCGTCCTCGGCGGTCTCTTCTACCTCGCGTCGCAGGGGTCCACGGAGCGGTCCGAGGGCGGCTCGCCCACGGGCGGGACCGGCATGGGCTCGGCGGCTGGGGCTCCCCAGACCTCGGCCGCGGACGACGCCAATCTGAAGGCCCTCGAAGAGGCGGTCCGCAAGTCTCCGACCGACATCGCCCAGAGGATCGAACTCGTCCGGGCCTACCTGCAGCGGCGCGACCTGATGCAGGTCTTCGACCAGACCAAGGCGGTGCTCGAGATCGAGCCCGGGAATCCCTACGCGCTCACCTACCAGGCGCTGGTCCGGGTCGCGATGGGGCAAGCACCCCAGGCCGAGACCATGCTCGTCGAGGTCATCAAGAAGAACCCGGGCATCGAGGACGCCTACATCCACCTGGCCATCGCGCGCCTCCAGCTCGGAAACAAGAAGGGGGCGGAAGAGGCGATCCAGGCCGGGCAGAAGCAGTTCCCCGAGGACAAGGAACAACTCGCCCAGGTCTTCGCCCAGATCTCCGCTCCGTCCGCCGAAGGGGGCGCCGAGGTTCCGGCTGAACATCCGGAAGTGCCGCCGCCCGCCATGGGCGAAGGGTCCGGGGCAGCCCCCGCTCCCTCGTCCGCGCAGCTCGTCGTCGTGGTCGATCTCCCCCGGGGCGTCACCGTGCCGGCCGGCGCGATTCTCTTCGTGATCGTGCGCGAAGCCGGCCTCGAGAGCGGGCCGCCATCCGCGGTCAAGCGCGTCCCCGCGACGAACTTCCCCATCACGGTGACCATCTCGGAGAAGGACTCCATGGCCGGGGAAGGTCTGCCCGGGCTCGTCCGCATCGATGCCCGGGTCGACCGCGACGGCGATCCGCTTTCGAAGGATCCCCAGGATCCCGCGGCGACGGAAGAGAACGTGCGACCCGGCGGCAGCCAGGTCCTGATGGTCCTGACCCCCGGCAAGAGATAGCAGGCGCGCTGACGAGGTCAGCGGGCCTGCGTATCCCGGCCCCGGCTTTCGCCGGGACAGGCTCCAGCCGGGATCCACTTCCCACCGGACAAACCCCAGGAGAAATTTCATGAAACGCATCACCGCGCGCGCCTTGCTGCTGCTCGCCGCCTCGGTCTCATTCGCCTCCGAGGAAACCAT
Source organism: Vicinamibacteria bacterium (assembly GCA_035432945.1). Classification (GTDB taxonomy): domain Bacteria; phylum Acidobacteriota; class Vicinamibacteria; order Fen-336; family JAGNNV01; genus JAGNNV01. The sequence goes on from DAORUA010000103.1 coordinate 3,828, forward strand.
CACCTTCAGGAGCGGAACCGAGAACGTCTCGGCCTTCCTGGCCAAGCCCGACGGCCCCGGCCCCTTTCCCGCGGTGATCGTGCTGCACGAATGGTGGGGCCTCGACGCCTGGATCAAGGACCAGGCGCGGGCGCTCTCGAAGGAAGGCTACGCGGCCCTCGCCGTGGATCTCTATCGGGGCAAGGTGACGGCGAGCCAGCAGGAAGCCCACCAGCTCATGATGGGGACGCCAATCGATCGCCAGACCCGCGACCTGAAGGCGGCCTTCGCCTGGCTCGCCGAGCGCAAGGACGTGGTGAGGACGAAGATCGCATCCCTGGGCTTCTGCATGGGAGGGCGAAATTCCTTCACCCTCGCCATCGAAGAGCCGACTCTCGCCGCGGCGATCGTCTACTACGGAGCGCCTCCCACCGATCCCGCCTCCATCGCGAAGATCAAGGCGCCCATGCTGGGGAATTTCGGCGGGGACGACGAGGGGCCCTCGCCGGCGCAGGCGAGGGAGTTCGAGGCGGCGGCAAAGAAGGCGGGAAAGACCTTCGACCTCAAGGTCTACGAGGGCGCCCCTCACGCCTTCGCCAATCCCAACAATCCCTGGAAGGGCTATCGCAAGGACGCGGCGAACGACGCCTGGATGCGGACCACGAGCTTCCTGCGACACTACCTGTTCGCGAGGTAGCGGCCGTAAAAAAAAAGAAGCCCGCTCCCTGGTCGGGAGCGGGCGGCGCTTCGGATCAGCCTAGAAGGAGAACTTGGCGCCGAGCTGGATGCTGCGCGCGTCGTAGGCGGCGGTGGCGCAGGGCGTGATGGCCGGGCTGCCGCACTGGACGATCTTCGTCGGGATCGGCGTGATCGGATTGCCCTGAACGTCGGTCGCGACCACCCGGTTCACGCCGGAGACGTTCAGGGTGTTGAAGAGGTTCTTCGCCTCGGCGAAGAGCTCCAGGCGGCGCTTGCCGATGGGAATGAAACGGACGTAACGCGCGTCCACGTTGAAGACCCTGCCCAGTCGGCCGGTGTTGCGCCCGATGCCGATCGGGCGGTCGTTGGAGGCGTTGCCATCGAGGTTCAGGTCGCGGTTGGTGCGGATGTTGAAGGGCAGCCCGCTGTTGGCCTGGACGATGAACCCGAGCTGGTTGTTGTTCGCGAGCTTGGCCCCGAAACCATCGCCCGACACCTTGGGCTGGAGCAGGCTGGAAAGGGCAAAGGTGTGGGTCTGGTTGAAGGGAGCGACACCCTTGTCCCGATCGATGTTGCTGGGGTCGGAGATGCGGTCGTCGCCAGTGGCCAGAACGTAACCGGGGAACGGCGCGTTGTCCGTGCTCTTCGCGTAGGTGTAGTTCGCCTGCATCTGCCAGCCCCCGCGCATGCGCTTGCCCATGGTCACGGTGAGCGCGTTGTAGGAGCCCTCGCCGATGGACTGGGCCACATCGATGGCGTTGAACGTGCTGTTGGGACGGGTCGGCGAGTAGATCGGTCTCCCGTCGGCCAGGCTGGCCGCGGTGGCGGTCAGGTTGGTGTCGAGCACCACCGGCATGTTCCGGCCGATCGAGTTGATGTAGCCGAGACTCACGGAAAGATCCTCGGTAAGCGCCCGCTCGATCTGGATGTTCGAAAGAAGCGCCCACTGGGTGTTGAAGTCGGAGTCGACCGCGGCCACCCCCTGCTTCGGAGCCGAGGCGGCCGAGAGGCTCGCGGGAAAGGCGGGGGCGCCCGCCACGGTGGGGGTGACGGTGGTGGTGTAGGACTTGGGATCGCCGTTCCGGAGGATGGCGTCCTCGTACATGTTCAACTGCGGCGGCTCGTACATGATGCCCGTGGAGGCGCGGAGGACGGTCTTGTTCTCCTCGTCGAGGGCCCAGGAGAAGCCGGCGCGGAAGGCCAGGTTGTTCTTGTCGTCCTTGAACGACTGGGACAGCGGGTTGGCCGCGAAGACGCGGGATTCGGGGATGTCGAAGAGGTCGTAGCGCACGCCGTAGAGCAGCTTGAACCGCGAGGACAGCCAGACATCGTCCTGGATGAAGAGGCCGATGAACTTGGAGCTGTAGGACGCGGTCGGGTCGCCGAGGTCCTGGGTGTAGGAGGAATAGCCCCGGGGCGTCAGGCCGCTCTTCGCCGCGTTGTAGGCGGCCACGGAGTTGAAGGTGTAGATGGCGCGGAGCGTGTTCTGGCGGGTGTCGGAGATGTTCTGGAAATCGATCCCGGCCTTCATCGAGTGCTTGCCGACCGTCCACGAGAAGTTGTTCACGATCTGGAAGATCTTGGTGTTGAAGATGAACCCGGCGCTCGCGGTGCCGTCGAGGGGAGACCCGAAGTTCATGGCCTGCGCGCCCGTGATGTTGATCGCGGGCCCGGTGATCGATTCGTCGCTGGCGGTGCGGGACTGGTCGCGCACCGCGTACTGGACGCGGAGTTCGTTCAGCCGGGTGCCGCCGAACTGGGAGATGAGCTGGGCCGCGGCCGTGTTCATCTTGTCGTTGAAGTCGGTGCCGCGCTGGATGGTGTTGGCGCCGCCGCCCACGTTGTAGGGGGAGTCGTTCTTGAACCAGAACTCGCGGAGGGACAGCTTGTGCGACGCGTTGAACTGGTGATCGATCTTGGCGATGGCGAAGTGGACTTTCTGAATCGCGGGCATGACGCCCTCGCCCACCGCCTGAGCCTGGGTCAGACCCACGGCGCTGTAGTTGTCCTGAACCGACTGCTGGATGACGCGATCCGCGGACAGGTCGCGATCCACGAACTCATAGCCCACGTAGAAATGCGTCTTGTCCTTCCGGAGCGGCCCGCCGAGAGTGAAGTTGTAGTTGTCGACGTGGGTGTCGGGCTTCTTGGTTCCGGTGAAATAGAACGGCGTCTCGGAAAAGTCCTTGCGACGGAACCGGAAGCTCGCGCTGCCGGCCAGGTTGTTGCTGCCCGAGGGGGTGATGGCGTTGTAGACCATGCCCGTGGTCTGGCCGAACTCGGGGGCAAAGCCGCTGGTCACCACTTTCACTTCCTTGACCACGATCTCGGAAACCGGCAGGAGGCGGAGGCCGGCACGGTCCTTTTCGGTGTTGGTGTTGCCGTCCAACTGATAATTGACGTGCATCTGGGAGCCGTTGCCGTTGATGCGGGCGGCGCCGAATTCGTTGTTTTCATACCCGGTCACGTTCGGCTGCAGGAAAGCGAAGTTGTAGGGGTTTCGCGAAACCAGGGGGAGGTTCTTGACCTCCCCTTCGGAGATGGTCCGACCGATGTCGACCTTTCCGGGGCTGGCGATGGGCGCCTCTCCGGTGACCGTGACCGTCTCGGTGAGAACGCCGGTTTCCAGCACGGCGTTGACCATGATGGTGTCGCCCGCCGACAGGGAGAAGCCCGCGCGTTCGTAGGACTTGAAGCCGGAGAGTTCGACCCTGACCCTGTAGGAGCCGAGCGAAAGGAGGGAGGCGCGATACTTGCCGGACGCATCGGTCACGAAAGTCTTGGTCTCACCCGTGGAGGTGTTCGTGACCACCACGTTGACCCCGGGAAGAACGCCGCCGGACGAGTCCTTGACCGAGCCTTCAATGAGGCCGTTTTGGGCTTGCGACTGGGCGAATGCGCTGGTCGAGACCAGAAGCGCCACCGCCGCGACGAGAAGTTTGCGGAACATTGATTGAACTCTCCTAATTGTTGGTTTCCAGGCGCCACGCTGGCGCTGGTCGGAACCCTCTGCCGTCCACAGGGGCGTCCTCACGATGGGATAGGCTCATTGTAGTCTTCCACCGGCGACAAGGCCCAAATCACAGCGCGTTCAGAGGCTTGAACGCGGCGGGAACTCGGTGATCCGGACCGCCCGGAAGGAAGCTTAGGAACGGTTGGGCATGCCGGGCACGATGCCGTGCTCGGTCTTGAGGCGCTCGAGGGCGGCGATGCGCACCGGGCGGCGGACATCGTGATCCACCGGCCGATACCCGGCGCCCACCTCGGCGAGCTTGCCCCGGTGCATGAGGTTCTCGCGATCGATGACGAGCTCGGCGCGCGAGGTGCCCACGAGGTCGTTCTCGCGGCTCATGAGGATCGCCTCCTCCGGGCAGGCGTCGACGCAGAAGCCGCAGTAGACGCAGCGAAGCAGGTCGATCTCGAAGCGCGTGGGGTACTTCTCGATCTTCTTCTCGGGCCGCTCCCCCGCTTCGATGTAGATGCACTCGGCCGGGCACACGGTGGCGCACATGTAGCAGGCCACGCACTTGGGGGTGCCGTCCTCGCGCGCGGTGAGCAGGTGGACGCCGCGGTAGCGGGTGGAGATGTTGCGCTTCACCTCGGGATATTCGATGGTGGCGGAGCGGCCCTTCACGAAGAGGGTCTCGAGCATGTTGCGAAGGGTGAGCCACATCCCGTAGAAGATCGGGTAGTAGCTGGGCCGGGTGTCCCGATTGACGGTGATGACGCTTGAGGCCATGGTGCTTCCCTTAGGCCGAGGCCTGAGCCGCGGCGCGACCCTTCGGGCCAAGGCTTCTGTGAGTGAGATCGGCGTACGCCTTCGTCTCCACCGCCATCTCCACAAAGAGATCGGCGGCGGTGCCGGCGTTGATGGGCTGGCCGAGGCGCGTGAGCAGATCGAGGGCGATCTCCCAACGGGGCTTAGCGTCCCCTGGGGCGTCGAAGGCGCGCTTGAAGCGCTGGACGCGCTGGTCGAAGTTGGTGAAGGTGCCGTCGGTCTCCGCCCACACCGCGGCGGGAATGACCGCGTGCGCGGCCGCGAGAGACGGCCCCTGGTGAGTGGCGATCGCCACCACGTAGGGCACCTGCTTCGCGGCTTCGGCCACCGCCGGATCGCGCAGCATGCCGCCGTCCTGGAGGACGAGCACCTGCACCTTGCCGGCCTTGCAGTCGGCGAGAAGGGCGTCGACCCCGGTGACCCCGAGGCCGAGATTCAGGAGGCCCTGAGTGTTGGGGTTCCGGTCTTCGCGCTGGAGGATCTGGTCCTTGCGGACCGCGACCTTGTCCTGGGGATTGCCGACCCGGAAATCGAGCCGGCCGCCCACGGCCAGGGCGAGCTTCTTGAAGGCCCACGCATCCTCGTTGCTCGCGCGCGGGGTGGCGAGGAAGGCGGAATTGGCCCCGGCAGCCTGGAGCTTCGAAACCACCTCGTCGAGCAGCTCGGACTGGGCGGCCACCACGCCTCCGGCCCGATGCGCGGTGGTGACCCGTCCGGTTCCGATGATCTTGTAGAGATCGCGGCCGGGATCGCAGATCCAGGACTTGTTCACCTCCACGTTCCGGCGCGGGCGGATGCGGTAGGCCTCGCCGTCGCGGTGGTCGATGGTGATGTTGCAGCCGGTGGAGCACCCCGGGCAGATCGAATCGGTTTCCTTGAGGAACCAGACCCGCATCTTGAACCGGAAATCCTTGGAGAGGAGCGCGCCCACCGGGCACACGTCCACGAGGTTCCCCGCGTACTCGTGGGTGATCGGGCCGCCGTTGTACGTGGAGATCTGGGTGGAACCGCCGCGATTCACGAACTCGAGCAGATTGGTCTTCGTGACCTCGCGCTCGTAGCGGATGCAGCGCGAGCAGACGACGCAGCGCTCGGCGTCGAGGAGGATCGGGCCGATGTCCACGACCTTGCGCTTGTGGATCTTCTCTTCGAGGACGGTGCGGGAGTCATGGAGACCGTTGTCCATGTACTGGTCCTGCAGGTAGCACTCCCCCGCCTGGTCGCAGACCGGGCAATCGATGGGGTGATTGACGAGGAGGAACTCGAGGGTGTTCTTCTGGGCTTCCTTCGCCTTCTCGCTCGTGACCTGGGTCTTCACCACCATGCCGTCGGTGACCGGGGTGCCGCAGGCGATCTGGAGTTTCGGGAACTTCTCGATCTCGACCATGCACATGCGGCAGTTGCCGTCGACGGGCAGGTCGTCGTGATAGCAGAAGCGCGGGACCCTGACCCCCGCCTGTTCGGCGGCCTGGATCACGGACGTGCCCGGGGCGACTTCGATTTCTTTACCGTCGATCGTGACCTTTGGCATGTTCCTTACCGATCCAGCTCGCCCGCAACGACGTTCAGTCCGCCGATCACGGCCACCGCGTCCGCGATCAGGGTGCCCTTGATCATCTGCGGATAGGCCTGGTAGATGTTGAAGCAGGGCGGGCGGACCTTCACCCGGGCCGGATGTTTCTTCCCGTCGCTCACGATGTAGTAGCCGAGCTCGCCGTTGGCGCCCTCGACGTAGCCGTACACCTCGCCGGGCGGGGCCAGGATGCCGTCGTAGACCAGCTTGAAATGGTTCATGAGCGACTCGATGTTCGAGTACACCTCGGACTTCGGGGGCAGGGCCACCTTGCGGTCGTGGGTGAGGAAGTCGCCCTTGGGGAGCTTGCCCAGAGCCTGTTCGATGATCCGGGCGCTCTGCTTGATCTCTTCCACGCGCACGAGATAACGGTCGTAGCAGTCGCCCACGGTTCCCACCGGCACGTCGAAGTCGTACTGCTCGTAGCCGGAGTAGGGATGGTCCTTGCGAATGTCGTAGCCGACGCCGGACCCGCGCAGACACGGACCCACCCAGCCATAGGAGAGAGCGTCTTCCTTGGAGAAGACGCCCACGTCCTTGAACCGGTTCACGAAGATGGAGTTTCGGGTGAGCAGGTTCTCCATCTGGAGGGCGACTTCCCGGATCCACTTGAGGGCGTTGTGGCATCGCGCATCGAAGTCATCCGGAACATCCTGGGCCACCCCGCCGATGCGGACGTAGCTGACGGTGAGACGCGCGCCGCACACCGAGTCGAGAAGATCGTAGATCTCCTCGCGGGCCCGGAAGACCACGAAGAACGGGGTGATGGCGCCCAGATCGACCACGTTCGCGCCGATGCACACGAGGTGGTCCATGATTCTCGACA
>DAORUA010000104.1:0-3143 GCA_035432945.1 Vicinamibacteria bacterium
ACCAGACGCCTTTCGGCAAAATTTGCGAGAGCTGCCGCAAGAAGTGCGTCCTGGGTCGCGAGATCCGTGGTGTCACAGAACAGGTCGGCGATGACACCGCGCCTGAAAGCCGCGTCTCCTTCATCCCGGGTCACCGCGTAGCCCGACAGCGTGCCGGCCTTGCGCGCCTCCAGGACGCGATACTCTCGAAAGGGGCAGGCCAGGTACTTCCAGCGCAGGTACCGGGCGTCACGGCGCACGCAGGAGGCGTAGGAGGCGCGCGCGCGAAGCCAGAGATCGTCGTACTCGTCGCTGAAGAATCCGACCGGCCCGACGTCCACCGCGCCGGTCCGCTCCGGGTCTTTCGAAAGCAGGGTCAGCCCCAGGCCCAGAATCGGACCGGCCACCGAGCCCGCGAGGGCTCCCCATTTCCTCCGCGCCACCGCGGTCGAATCCAGAATCTTCAAGAACGAGGGCACCGGTCCCACATCGGTGAAAATCTTCCTGAACAGGGGATAGGAGGAGGGGGTAAGGCCAAGGGCGAGGGCCACGTCGACCTCGTCCGCCCACCGGTTGGACAAGGCGATTCCGATTCCGCGGCCCTGCGCGCTCTTCCTCACGAAGTAGTCGTTCCCGGCCGAGGCAGAGACCTCGCGATCCCCCCACCACATGGGAAACGGCATAGTGGCCATCTGCCCGAGCAGGGTGTCGCCTTCCCTGGCCATCCAGATCACCGGACCGTCCTCGGGAGTGTTCGGATTCTCGAAGTACTGCCAGTCGTAGCGTTTCCGGCTTCGCTCCAGATTCCCGTCCCCGAAGACCTCGGCGTAGAGCGCGAACAACTCGGGGTCGTGCTCGGGGCGACGGCGGACAATCTCGAGGCTCGTCATGCTTTGTGGTTCTGGCAGGGGGAGCGTAGCCGAGGCCGCCGGAATCTCGATGAGAGGGGCCGAAAATTGCTTTTGGGAAAGGGGCGCAGCGTTTGCTGCGTCCCCTTCCCGAAGCGTTCCTCCTTGGAGGAGGTTCCCGACTTTACGGGAGCAGAGTTTGGTTTGGAGGGTATTTGGAGGGTAGTTACGACTTCTGCTCCCTTAGACGAGCAACACCCGTGCCATGGTTGCAGAAATCTCCGGGTAATTTTATTTTTAGTGACTCCGCTCACTCGAATTTGGTTCAATGGCGCGTCTTACTCAGTGTAGTCATGAAGAACGGGAAAGGGCGAACGTATTTTCCTGGCTCCTGAGCCCGATGGAGCGTGGGCCGGTAGACACGGGTTGTCGATCGGCTTGTGTTGTCTTGTACACTCACGCGCTTTGGAGCGTTCTTAAAGAGGTTTACGTGAAAATGAAGACGAACAAATTCGCCACCGTTCTCGTCCTTTTGAGCGCGGTTTCTCTCGCTTCCACCAGGGCGTGGGCTGACGTGAAGACGGATCAAGCCATCGCCAAGGCCGAGGAGCAGTTCGCCAAAGGCAAGCCCGACGAAGCGATCAAGGCGCTTGTGAAGCTCTCCGCTGGCACTCCCTCGGTGGAGGCCTATCTGGCCCTCGGCCGCCTTCAGGAGATGAATGGCAACGGGGACGACGCGGCTGCGAGCATCGCGAAGGCCGTGGACGTCTCGGCCTCCGCCACGCCCACGCTCAAGGCTCAGGCCCTCGCCGCCTCCGCCCAGCTCGCGCTACGGAACGGCACGGGTGCTTACGCCCTCGACATGGCGACCAAGGCGGTCGCGGTCGAGAAGAACGGTGTCTCGCTCGGCACGCTGGCCTCCGCGCAGGCGCGCGTGGGCGACGCGAAGGCCGCGCATGCCTCCGCCGACGCGGCGATCGCCGCGGGTGCGACGAGCTCGGTCGCCCACGCGGGCAAGGGCGACGCGTTCACCGCTTCGGGCCAGGCCCCGGACGCGGTCGCGTCCTACCGCAAGGCCATCGAGCTCGACCCCAGGAACGTCACCGCCCAGGTGGGTCTCGTCTACGCCCTCATCGCCTCGAACAAGGCCGCCGAAGCGAAGCCGATCGCGCTCAAGGCCACGGAGATGGACAAGAACTCCGGGCCCGCCTTCGCGGCCCTCGGGTACGCCATTTCCGCGGAGAAGAAGTTCGACGGCAACGATCCCTCCTGGAGCGATGCGATCGCCCAGGCACAACAGGGCGTGTTCCTCGCCCCGAAGAATCCCCAGGTGCAGGTGGTGGTCGCGAAGCTCTTCGAGGCCCGCGGCAATTACGACCAGGCCCAGGTGGCCTACCTCGCCGCGATCGCCGCCGATCCCGGCTACACGCCCGCGAAGAGCGCGATCATCATGAACAACTTCCGGCGAGGCGACATCGACGGCGCGCTGAAAGCCGCGGAGGAGCTGGTGAAGACGAATCCGAACAGCCCCGAGGCCAACAAGATGTACGGCGAGTTCCTCGCCCGCAAGGGGCAGTACAAGGAAGCGGTTCCTCCGCTCGAGAAGGCCACCGCGGCCATGCCCACCAACGCCGACGCCTGGGCGATCCTGGCCCACTCGTACCACATGACCCGTTCGTTCGAGGACGGCAAGAACGCCTACGCCAAGGCGGTGCAGCTCAATCCCAACAACAACGAGATCAAGTCGAACTACGGTCTGCTCCTCGGCATGAGCGGCGATCCCGACAAGGGTGCCTTGATCCTGGTGGATCTGATCAACTCCCCCGGGTACAAGAGCGCCGCCGGTTTCGCGAACTACGGGTGGGTGCTCTCGCGCGTCAAGCCCCCCCGCGCCGGTGAAGCGATCGCCGCCTACAAGAAGGCGATCGAGCTCGAGCCCGCCAACGCCGGCCTCTACTTCGGCATGGGCTGGGCCCTGTACTACGCCCAGCAGTATCCCGAGGCCATTGCCGCCTTCGACAAGTCGGGGGCGATGGACAAGGCGTACTTCGCGGAGACCCGCGGCGCGGTCGGCTGGTGCCAGTACTTCATCGCGGTGAACGCGGACAAGAACGCTCCGAACTTCGGAGCCACCAAGGCCGCCCTGGGCGCCGCGGAGACCGCGGGCCGGCCCGATGCGCGTCTCGCGGATGCCGTGGCCCGCTACGAGAAGGCGATCCTCGAAGGCAAGGCGGCCGAAGCCGCCGCGGCCGCCGCGGCCGCCCGGGCCGAAGCCGCGCAGGACGTGATCGACATCGGCAAGCTGACCCGACAGCT
>DAORUA010000104.1:3243-6918 GCA_035432945.1 Vicinamibacteria bacterium
CCCGGGCCGAAGCCGCGCAGGACGTGATCGACATCGGCAAGCTGACCCGACAGCTCCGGAGCCAGTCGATGCAGCAGCGTGTCGATGCTGCGAAGGCTCTTGCGGGTGCCGGTGCGGATGCCGCGGAAGCTCTCGGGTATGCCATCGAGACCGACCCCATCATTGACGTCCGAGAAGCGGCCACGGAATCTCTCAGGAAGATGGGACCCGGGGCCAGAAAAGCCCTGCCCGCGCTCAATCGCTATATCCGCTCGATTCCGCTCGCCGACCCCACCGGCGGAGCGGAGGTCATGAAACTGGAACTTCGCGAGTCAGACATGCGCGGGGTCATCCGCGGGATCATCAACAAGCTGAAGTAAGCGCGCGCGCGGAGCGCCTTCGCAAACAATGGCGGTGAGTTCAGGCTCACCGCCATTTTCTTTCCCGTGACCTTCGGGCGCGACCAGGTCACGCGATCTTTGGCGCTTCGCCCGGGCTTTCCGGTCTCGCGGGCAGCCGCACTTCGAACGTCGACCCCTGTCCGGGCCGGCTGGCCACGCGCACGGACGCGCCGATGCTCTCGGCGAGATGCTTCACGATCGAAAGGCCCAGGCCCGTGCCGCCGAGTTCGCGGCTGCGCGCGGTGTCGACGCGGTAGAAGCGCTCGAACAGCCGGGGCAGATGCTCGGGACCGATGCCCGGGCCCGTGTCCTCGATGGAGACGAGAACGCCTTCGCCCTCCGGCGCCACCCGCGCGGTCACGCGGCCGCCATCCGGGGTGTACTTCAGGGCGTTGTCGACGAGATGCTCGAGGATGCGCCGCAAGCGGTCGGAGTCGCCCGGCACCAGGGGGGTGAGGGTTTGCACGGAGTCGAGGACGATCGACTTGCGCGAGGCGATCTTCGCGAACGAGGCCACCACATCGCTTACCACCGCTCCACAGTCGAGAGGCTCCAGCGAGGGAGGCTGCGACCCCGATTCCAGCCGGGACAGTTCGAGCAGGTCGTCCACCAGCGCGGCCATGCGATCCGCGTTCGCGCGGATTCTCGACAGGAAACGCTTCGCCATGTCCGCCTCTTCGAGCCCGCCGTCCTCCAGGGCCTCCACGAAGCCCCGGATGGAGGTGAGGGGCGTGCGCAGCTCATGCGAGGCGTTCGCCACGAAATCCCTCCGGACGCGGTCCACGCGCCGTCGCTCGCTCACGTCGTTGAACGTGATCACCGCGCCGTGGGCCTCGCCGGGCGAGGCGGGAAACGGGACGCCCACCAGGACGAACGACCGTCCGCTTCCCGCGAGATCGATCTCGGCGGTCCGACGTTCTCCCGAGGTCAGCACCTGATCGATCAAGGCGCCGATTTCGGCCTGCCGGAAGACCTCGAGGTAGTGGGCGCCCGTGGCCCCCGCGAGGTTGTGGGACCGCGACAGCGCGTCGTTCGCGAGGAGGACGATGCCCTTGTGGTCGACCGCGAGCAGGCCGTCTTCCATGGCCGACAGCACCGCGGAGAAGCGGGCCCGTTCCCTGGTCGCGGCCCCGAACTGCTCCTGAATGCCGGACGCCGCCTGGTTGAGCACGCGCGCGAGCTGGCCGAACTCGTCGTCGCGGTCCTCGTGGATGCGCCGGCCCAGGTCGCCCCGCGCCATGGCCCGGGCTCCCTCGAGGATTCGCGACATCGGTTCGGCCAGGGGTCTCGAAAGCCACCACGCGAGAACGCTTGCGAGGGCCAGAACGCTGAGCAGGGCGAGGCCCAGGGATCGTTGAAGCTGAGAGGCTCGCCTTTCGACCCGGGCCAGGGACAACGATGCCCGGGCCACCCCGAGCAGGCGTCCTTCGTGGCGGATTCGAACCGCCACGTACATCTGTCTTTCGTGAGCGGTGTTCGAGAGACGTTCGTTCGTGCCCTCGCCGAGGGAGCGGGCGTCGCGGACCTCGGGCCGGTCAGCATGATTCTCAATCGCCCGCAGCGCTTCGCCCGAAGCGGTGGTGTCGCCGAGGACGGTGCCGTTCATGGACACCACGGTGAGCCGCGTCTCGGTCGAGCGGCCCGCGCGGTCCACCAGGTCGTCCACCCAATAGCCGGGCCCCTGCACGCTCCACGGAGCCGAGAGGGCCTCCGCCAGAATGCGGGCCTCGGCGCGCAGCCGCTCCCGGGTTTCGGTTCGCGTATCCGCGCTCAGCGCGCGGCCCTGCACGAACAGGACCACGATCAAAGCCAGCGCGGCGGTGAGGATCCCGGCCAGAGCCAGCCGGCGGCGGAAGCTGGACATGCCTACTCGCCCTCTCCCGCGTCGGCGAGCCGGTAACCGATGGGTTTCACCGAAGCGATGCGCGCGGCGATGGCGGGCAGCTTCTCCCGCAGGCGCCGGACGTGAACGTCGATCGTCCGCATGCCCTCGATGTAGCTGTACCCCCAGATGTCTTCGAGCAGCCGGTCCCGCGACAGGACGCGTCCCCGGGCGTCGGCGAGTGCTATCAGCAAAGAGAACTCCTTCGCGGTCAGGTGGACGGTCTTGCCGTTCTCGGTCACGGTGTGTCGCGCCCGGTCGATGTGGACGGGACCGATGGCGATGGCGTCCTCGGCCTCGCCGCTCCGGTCGATGCGGCGCAGGATCGCCTTGACCCGGGCCGCGAATTCCTTGGGCGAGAAGGGCTTCACGATGTAGTCATCCGCGCCGATCTCGAGGCCCACGATTCGATCGGTCTCTTCGCCGCGCGCGGTCACGATCACCACGGGAAGGCCCTTGAGCCGCGGCGTGGCCCGAATCTGGGTCAGCACGCTCAGGCCGTCCCTTCCGGGAAGTTGAATGTCGAGCACCACCAGCCGGTAGGTCTCGGCCCCGAGTTTCGAGAGCGCATCGAGGCCGTCGCGCGCGACGTCGCACCGCCACCCATCACGCTCGAGATAGTGCGTGATCAGGGTGGCGATGTCGGAGTCGTCTTCGACGACGAGGGCGCGGGCCATTCGACTCAATCTTAGGGGCTTCGCTCATCCGACTCGGTTCGCGCCGCGTCCGGGACAGGGGGAGCGCCGGCTCGATCCATGGCCCAGACAGCCGCGGCCGTCAAGATCGCGGCCAGGACGAGCAGAAGGACGAGCCGCAGCGCCCGCGGCCCTGGAGGGTCTGTGGAGTGCAGCAGCTCGATCGAGTGCGCGGACATGAGGACCCCAAGATGCCCCCTCCGTGTGACTTTCCCGTGACATCGTGATTCACAGGCTCTTAGCCCCAGGGTCACGGGAGCGTCATGGAGGCCGGAGAAGATCGTCGGCAACATAACCTCCTAGCTGGCGGCCGGCAAACGGTCGCACTCACTCGACGGGCTTAAAAAGCTCTCCTCAAGGGTCTCACCACAGGGGCTGCGGTTGGTCTGCAACGGACTGACCGCAGCCTTTCGTACTTAAAGGGAGTCGCTTGCCCTCAGCCCCTGTTCTTTTCATGGAATTAACGCCCCCGACTCCCGGCCTTTTCTTCGGGTCCCTAGCGTTCCCCTCGACTGAGAGCAGGAAAAAAGGAACGAATGAATCACCTCGAACCGCTTGACCCTGCCCCCCGAGGCGCCGAGGCTTCCTCCGAAAAGTCACGCGCCGTCGAATCGCGGCGACGGATCGTGGTCATCGAAGACGATCGCGACATCGCGGACGCCGTGAGCTACGCCCTCGACCGCGCCGGCTTCAGCGTGAGAGTGGCGCGAACCGGCGA
>DAORUA010000104.1:7018-10622 GCA_035432945.1 Vicinamibacteria bacterium
TGAGCTACGCCCTCGACCGCGCCGGCTTCAGCGTGAGAGTGGCGCGAACCGGCGAAGAGGGTCTCGACGCGGTGCGCAAGGGCGCCGATCTGGTTCTCCTGGATCTCAACCTGCCGGGCATGGACGGGCTCGAGGTCTGCCGGATGCTCCGCCGCCAGCCCGGATCGACCCACACTCCGATTCTCATCGTCTCCGCCCGCGGTGAGGAGGTCGACCGTGTCCTGGGACTCGAGATGGGCGCGGACGACTACCTGGTCAAGCCCTTCTCGATGAAGGAACTCGTGGCCCGATGCAAGGTCGGACTACGGCGGCTGGAAGCGCAGACCGGGGGGCCGGCCGGCTACACCGACGAGAACTTCGAGATCGAGTTCGACGCCTATGTCCTGCGCTACAAGGGCGAGGAGATCCGCCTGACCCACAAGGAATTCGAACTCGTCCGCTACATGGTCGAACGCGCGGGCCGGGTCCTGACCCGCGAGCGGCTGCTCGACCGGGTGTGGGGTCATGACACCGAAGTGGACGCGCGAAGCATCGACGCGCATGTCAGGCGCCTGCGCGCGAAGCTTGGCCCCGCGCGTCACCACGTCGAGACCGTGATCGGCATCGGCTACCGGTTCGTCCGGTAGTTCCCCGGGTCGAGCGGGTTTAACCCCCGCGTCGCGATGCGGTCACTCCCCCTTCCTAATCTCTGGTCTGTTCAAAAACGCCAACTCCGGGAGCGGATTCCGGGGACCCAAGACGCAAAGCGGGCGGAGTCCAGGGTGCCTGGTCCTCCGCCCGTTCCTGTTTTCAGTCTCCTCTTCCATCTCCTGTTTACGGGGATGTAACTGTTCGGTCACGGAGGAGTCTTCCCGCCTCGGCAGACTCGAGAACCCAGATGACCAAGCTCAAGCTCACGACCGGAGGCTTCATGCGCAATTCCCGCCGCCCAGGCATCATTGGACTGTTCGCACTCATGTCCGTCGCCGCCCCACCCATCGCGGCGGCCGCTCCCGCTCAGGAGGCGCGCTCCGCTCGAACGGTTCGGGTCGGCGGCACCATTCGCGACCTTCAAAACTCGATAACCCTGCCCGGGGCATCGGTGGAGGTGCTGGGAACTGGAACCGTGACCCAGACTGATATCGACGGCCGCTACACCCTGGATCTGGTTCCGGGCTCTCATGAACTGAAGGTCAGCATGTCCGGGTACCTGGAGCGCAGGATCACCGTCCTCGTGAAAGCCTCCGCGAACCCCGTGGTCGACGTGGCCCTGGGCACCAAGGCGTTCACGGAACAGGTGACCGTCGAGGGGAATCTCGACGCCGTGTCGTCGTCCGCGGAGGCGCAACTCTCCGCGCGCAAGGGCGCCTCGGTCATCACCGACAACATGGGCTCGGACCAGATGAGAGCCAACGGCGACTCCGACGCCGCGGAGGCGCTGGGCCGCGTGACCGGCCTCTCCGTAGTGGACAGCCAGTACGTGTACGTCCGGGGCCTCGGCGAGCGCTACAGCAACACCACCCTCTCCGGCTCCGTCATCCCGACCACTGAGCCGGACAAGAAAGTGGTCCCGCTCGATCTCTTCCCGACCGGTCTCATCGACAGCGTCCAGGTGGCGAAGACCTATTCGCCCGACCGCTCCGCCGATTTCGCGGGGGGCCTGGTTCAGGTCGTGCCCATGAAGTTCCCGACTCGCCGTGTGTTCGACCTGTCGATCGGCGCCCGACATTCCTCGAACGCCACCGGAAAGAGCATTCCCCTGAGCCCTCTCGGCAACCGCGACTACCTCGGATACGACGATGGGGCGCGCGCGCTCCCTTCCTCCTTCCCGGACAGCAAGATCGTGCGCCAGGGTATCTACAGCCCCACCGTCGGCTTTGTCCCCGCGGACATCACCGCCGCCGGCCAGTCCCTCGAAAATCGCTGGAGTCCGGCCCGGCAGGACGGCAGGATCGGACAGGCCTTCAGCGCGGTCTTCGGCGATCGGTTCGGCAAGCTCGGGTTGGTCGCCAGTCTGAGCCAGTCCTACAAGGAAACCTACGTCGAGGAGCAGCGGCGGTTCTTCCGGATCGGCGACGGCGAGGAACTCGAGGCGGTGAGCGATTACGCGATGGAGACCGCGACCCAGAAGGCCCAACTCGGTGGCGTCCTGAGCCTCGCCTATCAGTTCTCTCCCAACAACCGGATCTCTCTCGAGAACTTCTACACCCACACCGGCCGCGACGAAGGACGCATGTTCCAGGGACCGAATACCGAGAACAACTTCATCTATCGGAACGAGCGCCTGCAGTACATCGAAGAAGGCCTTCTGTCCACGGGTCTCACCGGCGAGCACTTCTTCTCTCGCGCGTCCAACAGCCGCATCGACTGGCGGGTGGGCGTCGCCCGCGCCACCCGCGACGAACCCGATCTTCGCGAGACCCTCTATCAGCAGAACATCAACGGCACGGGCGCGTTTCTCCTGGCCGATGAATCGCAGAGCGGCTTCAGAATGTTCAACACCCTCGAGGATGACACCCTCGATGTTTCCGCCAACTGGAGCATCCTCAAGGCCGTCTCCGGGCGGTCGGCCCAGATCAAGGTCGGCGCCAACTACGTGGAGCGCACCCGCGACTTCTCGTCGCGACGATTCCGCTTCATTCCCAACAGCGCCAACACCGGGAGCGCCGTCCCCATCAATCTTTCCCAGAGTCCGGAGACCCTCTTCGCGTCCCAGAACATCGGATCGGTCTTCCGTTTCAACGAGGAAACCCGGCCGGTGGACGCCTATGACGGGGAGATGAAGACGATGGCCGGATACGGCATGGTCGATCTTGCCCTTTCCGACAAAGTGCGTTTCGCGGGCGGGGTCCGGGTCGAAGACTACGATCAGGTGGTCAACACCTTCGACCCCTTCGGTCTGTTCCTCGGCGAGGTTTCGGCCCAGATCAAGAACACCGAGATCTACCCGGGCGCCAACCTGATCTTCGCGGTTCAAAACAACACCAACCTTCGCATGAGCTACAGCCGCACCGTCAACCGCCCGGAGTTTCGTGAGCTGGCGGCTTTCGAGTTCACGGACGTGGTCGGCAACCGGGCGGTCAAGGGCAATCCGGAACTGACCGACGCCCGCATCCAGAACGCGGATATCCGCCTCGAGAAATTGAGCGGTGGCCGCGACGTCCTCGCGGTCAGCGCATTCTTCAAGGATTTCGATGCCCCCATCGAGCGCGTGGTCCTCGCCGGCGCCCAGCCCATCGTCACCTTCCAGAATGCGGAGAACGCCCGGAATCTCGGGGTGGAACTCGAGGCCGCGCGCCAGTTCGGGCCGAACTTCTTCCTGAATCTCAACTACACCTTCGTCGATTCCACCATCACCCTCTCGCCGGAGCAGCGGACCGTGCAAACGTCCCTGGAGCGGTCGCTCGCCGGGCAATCGAAGAACCTCTTCAACGCCATGGCGGAAGTGAACGTGCGCGGCTTCTCCACCAGCGTCCTCTACAACTACTTCGGCGACCGGATCTCGGACGTGGGCTCGAACGGAGCGCCCGACGTCGTGGAACAGGGTCGCGGGTCCCTGGACGTGGTGCTCGCGAAGCGGTTCGGCAAGGTCGGTTTCCGGCTGACCCTCGAGAACCTGACCGAC
>DAORUA010000105.1:0-1954 GCA_035432945.1 Vicinamibacteria bacterium
TTTGGCCTCCGTGCGCTGGGGTCCGCGCGCCAAGGCCGCACCGTCGGATGCCGCCGAGGCCCCGCTCCATCTCTGGGTCAGGCCTGGGACAATCTAAGATCCCGGGCCATGCGAGAAGCGCTCACCTCCACGTCCCTCGACCTTCCCCTTCTCCGCCGCGGCAAGGTGCGCGATGTCTACGACCTCGGCGCGGAGCTGCTCATCGTCACCACCGACCGCCTCTCCGCCTTCGACGTGGTCCTGCCCCAGGGCATCCCCGACAAGGGCCGGGTGCTGAATCAGCTCTCGCTCTTCTGGTTCAAGCTGCTCGAAAGCTCGATCCCGAATCACATCATCGCGGCCGACGTGGCCGACTTCCCCGCTTCCCTCAAGCCGCATCGGGAGATCCTCGAAGGACGCTCGATGGTGGTGCGGAAGACCGACCCGCTTCCGGTCGAGTGCGTGGTGCGCGGGTATCTCTCGGGCTCGGGGCTCAAGGACTACCGGAAGACCGGCTCGATCTGCGGCCTCGCCCTGCCCGCGGGGCTCGTCGAGTCGCAGAAGTTCCCCTTCCCCCTTTTCACTCCGGCGACCAAGGCCGAGACCGGCCACGACGAGAACATCTCGTTCGATCAGATGGTGAAGATCGTCGGCTTCGAGCATGCCGAGACCGCGCGGGGCGCGTCGCTCGCGATCTACGAAAAGGCGCGGCGGCACGCGGAGTCGGTGGGTCTGACCATCGCCGACACGAAGTTCGAGTTCGGGATCGTGAAGGGGGGACTGATCTGGATCGATGAGGCGCTGACCCCGGATTCTTCGCGCTTCTGGGAAGCGTCGAAGGTCGTGCCCGGGAAGACGCCGCCGAGTTTCGACAAGCAGTTCGTCCGCGACTGGCTGGAGACGCTCACCTGGAACAAGACATACCCGGGGCCGGATCTGCCCGCGGACGTCATCGCGGGGACGCGGGCGAGGTATCTGGAGGCGTTCCGGCGGTTGACCGGGAGAGATCTCGCGGGGGTCTAGTCAGCTGATCAGCAGCAGGCGCGGCGGTTGGCCCGGTGAGTCTTCGGGCGCCCGATGGATGCAGGCCGGTACCTGACAACCCGGGTATTGCACGGCGATACGCCACAGATTGCCGAGGCCAAACGAGAACGGCCGGGCCGAGGGCAATGGCTCGTAGTGCAGGTCGAAGCAGTTCTCGCTGAGCCAGGCCGCGAACGCGTCGCCCTCTTCGCCACCAAAGCGTTCGAGCAATCGCGCGCGAATCGCCGGCGCGTCGAGGCGAAGGCGCGCTTCGTCGTTGCGCAGCCCTTCACTCGAAGCGCCCGTGTAGCTGCAAAGAAAGGTATCGGCCGGCGCGGTCGCGCGGTCGACATGGAAGGAGTGCACGTCGGTCGCCACCGGTCCGTCGTGATCGCGCGGGTAGCGGCGCACGCACTCGAGCGACGGGTCATGGCCGATCGCGCGCAACCGGCGCAGATCGTCGAGAAGCGTGGCGACGGCCTCGCGGCCGGCCGGGCCGACCTCGAGCGACGTCAATCGCTCTTCGTCGATCGAGGCGATGTCGTCGGTCGTCGCGAGCTCTTGCACCACTTCGTCGAAGTCGCCCCGCAGGTCGCGTGGCCAGCACAGCGCGTTGACGCCGCCGCGAAAAGGCGTCGCGATCAGCGCCTCGAAACTCGTCACCACGAGGAGGCGCGGGTAATCAGGCGGCAGCGAAGGTGGCGTCAAGGGGCGGATGGCCGCGCGGGCCGAAGTCAGGGCTTCCTCACCACCACGATCCGCCCGTCCGCTCCGGCGATCCAGAGTTCGCCGCCTTTCACCGCGATCCCGGTCGGCGCATGGAGCCCGTCGATCGCGTGTACGGCCGAAAGCGACCGGGCGCCGAGATCCACGGTCAGGAGGGTGGAGTACGCGGCGCTCACCGCGAATAGTTTCCCGCCGTCTATGGCGGCTCCGGTCACGTAGTACTCGT
>DAORUA010000105.1:2054-10586 GCA_035432945.1 Vicinamibacteria bacterium
CTCACCGCGAATAGTTTCCCGCCGTCTATGGCGGCTCCGGTCACGTAGTACTCGTCGAGCGAGCGCCCGTCGCCTTTCAGGGTGAGGCCGCTCGAGGGCGAGGGGCGCAGGACGTACTCCCCGGCAAGCGTCATGTCCCCTCGGTCGAAGCGCGAGACCACGAGGCGCTTGTGGCGGCGGTTCGGCACGGTGAGCGTGTAGAAGGAGTCGCTGCCAGGGTCGTAGGCCAGCGACATCACGTAGTTCAGGCGGGCGCGAACGGTGGCGAACCGGCCCCGGCTCCGCTCCTCGAACTGGTCGAAACCGTGGAGAAACGAGCGATAGCCGGCGTCCGGGTCGGCGCCATCGCTGGCGTGCAGCAAGGACCAGCTCTTGTGGGCTCCCATGGCCAGGATGGCGTCGCCGGCGAAGGCAGCGCCAGAAAGCGGACCCAGCTCGACCGAGTAGCCGGGGTCGAGCACGGCGTGCCGCAGCACTCGGGAGAGGGAGTGGTCGAGGAGGTACACGCCGTGATCGGTGGTGGTCAGCACGAAGCGGTCCGAAGCGGCGTCGTACGCAAGGTCCGAGAGGGCTCCGTCGAGATCCACCCCGACCCGCAGCTCCCGCAGGGGTGCGAGCACCGGCGGCGCCACGATCGGCCCGTTTTTCCATTCGCGGTCCAGGCCCGCGAGGCTCGGCTTCTCGATGTCCCAGCGGCCCCGCCACGAGATCGGCGCGCTCTCCCACTCGGCGAGCGACCACACCCACCGCCGCGGGTTCCACGAGAACCGGATGGGATCGCTTTGTCCCACGAAGGGCGGCGGGCCGGTGCTCGCGAACGCCTGGACCGCGTTGCCGGCGACGGCGATCAGGAACACGACGATGGCGGCCCGCCCGAGCGTTCCCGGGTCGCGGACCGCGCCCCGCGCCTCGCCGTCCCTCATGAGCAGGAGCAGGGCGCCCATCAGGAGCAGGGAGAGGAAGAAGATGAACGCGGACCAGTTGTAGGTGTGCGCCCCAAGGATTTCGAGGGCGAAGCCCTGTCCCACGTCGCGCGACAGATGAAGCGCCGAGTGGCGGACCGCCATGTAGATCCCCTGGGTGGCGAGCAGCACCCCGAACCCGATGTAGCGCGGGCGCGGGCCGAAGCGCAGGATGAGGACGGCGGTGAGCGCGATCAGGGTCATGCCCGTGCGCTGCGCCCAGCACAGCACGCACGGGGATTCGCCGTGCAGGAAGCCGAGGAACAGGGCGGACGTCGCGAGAGGTCCGAGGGAAAGTGCCAACAGCGCGCACGCGACGACCGTGTACAGGCGCTCGGCGCGCATCAGAGATTGAACCCGGGCAGGATCGAGGTACGCGTTCCCAGGAAGAACAGAAACGCGTTGAGGATCGCGCACGCCACGAGCAGACCGAAGGCCAGCTTCTCCTGTTTCGGCCGCTTGAGCGCCAGCCAGCCGCTCGTGAAGATCAGGACGAAGTTCAGGAACTCCATGACGGTCGAAGGCTAGGAGTCCGCGCGCCGGAAGTCCAGGCGGAGGACGTTCGTGATCGTGATGACGGCGGTCAGGATGACGCGCTCCAGCGAGGTGCGGTGGAGGCGGTAGTACAGGCGATGGCTCGCGTCGTAGGCATCGCGGGCTCGCTTCGAGGCTTTGGCCATGCTGGTGCCCAGTTCGTGGATCACCACCGCCTGCGGGATGAACACCACCTTGCCGCCGGCCCGGCGGAGGCGGAGACAGAGGTCGGCGTCCTCCTCGTAGAGGAAGTAGCGCTCGTCGAAGAAGCCGGCGTCGCGGGCGGCGGACATGCGCAGGAGCATGCACGAGCCGGAAATCCAGTCCACCTCGCGTTCCTCCGCACTCGCGGCGCGCAGATCCTCGAGCGCCCGGGCCTCGCCTGACTTCACGCCCTTCACGAGCTTCCTCTGCCGGTACTCCGCGGCGAGGCTGAGGTCGGGACCGAAGCTCACCTGCGGACGGCCGTCTTCGTGCACGGTCTTCGGCCCCAGGGCGGCCGCGGCGGGGAGGCGGTCGGCGGCGGCCAGCAGTTCCGGGATGGTGGACGAAGTCAGGCGCGCGTCGGGATTGAGGATCAGCGCGAACTCCGTCCCGATGGTTCGCAGGGCGCGGTTGTTGGCCTTCGAGAAGCCCTCGTTCTCCTCCGAACGGATCAGAGTCACGAACGATCCGGCCGCGAGGGCGACACCAGCGGACCCGTCGGTGCTCGCGTTGTCGACCACGATCGCGCGAGCATCGGGCGCGTGCAGCTCGATCGAAGCCAGGCAATCGCCGAGCACGTCCGCGGAGTTGTAGGTCACGACCACGATGGTCACGCGCGAAGCGCTCACGACGCGGCCCTCTCGAGGACGGCGATGGTCTCGTTCGAAGCACGCACCCACGAGAACGTCTTGGCGCGTTCGAGGCCCTTCCACCGCAGATCGGCGCTCCCGTTCGGCTGGTTCAGCACCCGGTTCAGGGCCGCGGCTACCGCGGTCTCGTCGGGCTCGACCACCAGCGCGCCGGGCGCGAACATCTCGTTCTGACTGCCGCGGTCCGCGATGATCACGGGCACGCCGCGCGACATGGCCTCCAGCGCGGGCAGGCCGAAGCCCTCGTACTCGGAGAGGAAGACGGCCACGTCGGCGGCCGCGTAGTGCGCCGCCACCTCCTCGTCCGATACGAATCCGGACGCCCGCACCGCCTCCGCGCATCCGAGGCTCTTGGCGAGCGCCTCGAGGTCCTCGAAGGGATGCGACCGGTTCTCACCGACGATGCCCAGCCGGATTTCCGGCATGGCCTCGCGCAGACGGGCCACCGCCCGGACGAGGGTGGAGACATTCCGGCGCCTCAACACCGTCCCCACGGTAATGACGTAGGCATCCCCGGCCTCGAGGCCGAGCGCCTTCCGACTCGCCTCGCGGCCCGGCCCCGGAGGCAGATCGTCGTCGGGACCGAGGAGCACGACCTCGGTCTTCAGGGCGGCGGCCTCCCCGAGATGGCGAAGGACTTCGCTCTTCGTGAACTCCGAGCACGCGAGGATCGACCGGGACGCGCGCGCGGACAGGCGGGCCATCACGCGCCGCCGCAGGCCGTGGGCGAAACCGAACTCCCCGGGCCGGGCGAAGAAGGAGAGGTCGTGGATCGCGGTGACCCGCGGCACGCCCGCGAAGAGCGGGCACGAGTAGGCGGGCGAGAGCAGGACATCGATGCGATCGTCGCGAAGCGCGCCGGGCAGGGTCCTCTGCTCCCAGGCCAGAGGAGGACCGCCCGGCAGAATGCGGACCTCGAACCGCGCGGACTCGACCGGGAGCGCGATCGGCGCGCTTCCATAGATCACGAACTCGTGGCGCGGGTCGAGCCCGAAACGGCGGAGCAGGCTGCGCAGGTAGCGCCCGACCCCGGTCGGCTTCCCCGAAAGCTCGCGGCCGTCGATGCCGATGCGGAGCGACCGGCTCACGAGCCGAGCACCTTGCGGTAGAAGTCCAGGGTCATGGCCGCGGTGCGATCCCAGTCGAAGAGCCGGCTGCGCTCGAGACCCGCGGCCCGAAGTTCGGCCGCCCGCTCCGGATCCTCGATGACGCGGGAGAGGCCCTGCACGATGGCCTCCTCGTCGAGGGGATCGTTCACGAGCTCCGCGGCCGGCCCGGCCATCTCCTCGAGCGAGGATCCGCTCGAGCACACCACGGGCAGGCCGGCGGTCATCGCCTCCACCACGGGCAGGCCGAACCCCTCGTCGAGGCTCACCAGCACGAGGCACCGGGACGCCGACATCAAGGCCCGGATCTCGCGGGTCTCGAGATACCCGGTCGAGACGATGCGCGGGCCCGACCCTCCGGCCCCCGAATCGAACTCCTCGCCGGGGCCGACCATGACCAGGGGCGGCGGATCGGAGACCCGCTCCGCCAGCGTCCGGTACGCGGCCACGAGGCGACCGAGGTTCTTCCGCTTCTCCTCGCTGCCCACGTAGAGGATCCCCCCGCCCTTCAACCGAAGCCGCCCGAGCAGAGCCTCGACCTCGCCCGGCGTGGGAGCCACCCGGAAGGCGGGGTCCACCGCGTAGGGGGTGACGCAGATCTTCTCCCGGGGGATTCGCAGGAGGCTCTCGACCTCCCGCGCGGTGTGCTCGGAGGGGCAGAGGATGCCGTCGGCCTGGGTCGCGTTCTGCTGCACGAGGGGCGCGTAGTCGCGCCGGATCTCCGCCTCCGTCATCTCCGGGTACTTGAAGAAGAAGAGATCGTGGATGGTGATGATGCGCCGGGCGCGGCGCGCGGGAGTGAGCAGCGCATGGGGCGAATGCACGAGGTCGAACTCGCGCCCGCACAGGTCCTCGATGGCCGGCCAGGAGAGCCGGTTCCAGGTGAAGTTCAAGACCCGGACCGGAATGGGGAGATCGACCACCTCGACGTTCGGCCCGGAGGGCGCCTTCGACCAGCGCTCCCGCAGGGAGGACGTGAACAGGGTGAAGTGGGACGCGGGCTCGAGACGAGGCAGGGCTTCGGCGAGCGCCCCGATGTAGACGCCCACGCCGGTGGGCCTGGAAAGCGCCGGACGGACATCGAGGGCGACCTTCATCGGCGGACCTTCGCCCGGGTCGCCTTGACCGACCGCTTGAACGACGACGTCGGTTCGCCGGCGCGACCCGGGCCCTCGCGCAGGAGCGCCAGCGCCGCGCGCGGATCGAGCACACGCACCGGGGACTTCACGAAGCCCTTCGCATCCCTCGAGATGATCGCGTCACAGCCCGCACCCTCGGCTGCGGCCGCGCAGACCGCGTCCTCGAAGTCCGGCCATCCGAGGGCGAGGGCGCGGCGGAGAATCGGACCGTCCACCGGGGCGATCTGAGGGACGAGCAGAAGGTCCTCCATGACGCGCCGGGCAAACCGCTGGTCGTGGTCACGGGCCACGACATAGAAAACCGTGGTGATCCCGTGCGCGGGCAGGAAGGCCTCGATCTCGTTCCGCTCCGCGGCCGCCCACAGCAGCGCCGCCGGAGCGGCATGCGGACTCCGGTCGAGGACGAAGTCGAGGACGACGTTGATATCGAAGAGGACCCGCCTCAACGGTACTTGTGTTCCAGATAAGCGACGTAATCCGCTCGATCGACCTTCTGTCCGCGCAGAACCCCGAGGAGTCTCCGGGTCACCGGCGGCAGGTCTTCGCCTTCCGGCGCTGCCGGACTCGAGACGGCGTCGAGGTAGCGCTCGACCAGCCGCGAGACCGACGTGCCGCGCTTCTGGGCGAAGCTCTTGGCCCGCGCCACCACCCGCGCGTCCACGCTGAGAGTGAGCTTCTTCATACGTATCTCCATGGCAATCCTATACGTAGGACTTCGCCGGAGACAAGACAGGTCAGGGAGGCCGCCCTGGGCGCGCGGGCGGCCTGCGGCCTTTGGTAAACTCTCTTTTCCTCGCCAGGCCACCAGGTCTCCATCCGCTCCACGGGACCAACGGAGCGAGGCTTCAAGAACCGCCCGCTATCACCCAGCACCCACGGAAACCACAAGGATCTAATGAAGATTGGTGTCGTCGGCACGGGTTACGTCGGTCTCGTCGCGGCCGCCTGTTTCGCGGAGAATGGAAACAGCGTCATCGGCGTCGACATCGACGAAGCCAAGATCAAGGCCCTGCTCGCCGGGCAGATTCCCATCTACGAGCCCGGGCTCGCCGAGATCGTGGTCCAGAACGTGGCGGAGGGCCGCCTCCGCTTCACCACCGACATCACGGTCGCGGTGAGGGAGTGCGACGTGCTCTTCATCGCGGTGGGCACGCCCCAGGATGAAGACGGTTCCGCCGATCTCCAGTTCGTGGTGAAGGTGGCCGAGCAGATCGCCGACGCCATGAACGGTCCGAAGATCGTGGTCAACAAGTCCACGGTCCCGGTGGGCACCGCGGCCAAGGTGAAGGCGGCCATCGAGGCCCGTACCAAGCACCCGGTAAGTGTGGTCAGTAACCCCGAGTTCCTCAAGGAGGGCGCCGCGGTCGACGACTTCCTCAAGCCCGACCGCGTGGTCATCGGCACTTCGGATCCGAAGGCCGAAGCGATCATGCGCGATCTGTACGAGCCCTTCGTGCGCACGGGCAAGCCCATCCTGGCCATGGACAACGTGTCCGCCGAGCTGACCAAATACGCGTCGAACGCCATGCTCGCGCTCCGCATCTCGTTCATGAACGAGGTCGCGAACCTGTGCGACGTCACCGGCGCCGACGTGGAGATGGTGCGCAAGGGCATGGCCACCGATTCGCGCATCGGCCCCGCCTTCCTCTTCCCCGGCCTCGGCTACGGCGGCTCCTGCTTCCCCAAGGACGTGAAGGCCATCGACCACACCAGCCGCGAGTACGGCTCGCCCATGGAGATCGTGGCCGCGGTGGAGCGGGTGAACGCGAAGCAGAAGACGATCATGCTGCCGCGCATGGAGAAGATGCTGGGCGGCTTCAAGGGAAAGAAGATCGCGGTGTGGGGCGTGGCTTTCAAGCCGCGCACCGACGACATTCGCGAGGCGCCCGCTCTCTTCATCATCGAGGGCCTCATCGAGAAGGGCGCCACGGTCGCGGCCTACGACCCCAAGGCCATGGATCACGCGAAGGGCTCGCTGCCCAGGTCGGTGCTCTGGGCGATGAGCGGCTACGACGCCCTCGAGGGTGCCGACGCCCTGCTCCTCGCCACCGAGTGGAACGAGTTCCGCGAGCCCGACTTCAACAAGATGAAGTCGCTCATGCGCCGTCCTCTCATCTTCGACGGCCGCAACATCTTCAACCCGAAGACAGTCAAGGCTCTCGGCTTCGAATACGTCGGCGTGGGCCGTCGATAAATTGAGGGTCGCGGTCACGGGCGGGGCGGGCTATATCGGCTCGCACACGGTCGCCGAGTTGCTGAGCCTCGGCCACGAGGTCACGGTCATCGACGACCTGTCGGCCGGCCACGCGGAGGCGGTGGCGAAGGCGGCCCGGTTCGTGCGCGCGGACATCGGAGACCTGGTGGCCATGACCACGGCGCTCGACCATCAGGACGCGGTCATCCATTTCGCGGGCCTGCTCTCGGTCGCGGGCTCCATGAAGGACCCGCGCTCGTATTTCGAGACGAACTTCGTGAAAGGCCTTGCCCTGCTCGATGCCGCGAAGGCCGCGGGGGTCGGGCGCTTCATCTTCAGCTCGACGTGCGCCACTTACGGCGTGCCCCAGGGCCCGCTCACCGAGGACCACGTCAAGGAACCGGTGAACCCCTACGGCGTTTCGAAGCGCGCCTTCGAGCAGGTGCTCGAGGCCTACGCGCGCATCGGCCAGGTCCGGGCCATCGCCCTCCGCTACTTCAACGCCGCGGGCGCGCGGCGCGACGGCTCGCTCGGCGAGGACCACGCGCACGAGGAGCACCTCATTCCCCTGGCTCTCGACGCGGCGGCCGGACGCCGCGGCCCTCTCACCGTCTACGGTGACGACTACGAAACGCCCGACGGCACGTGCCTCCGCGACTACATCCACGTCGACGACCTGGGGCGCGCTCACGCCCTCGCCCTCGACGCGGTCGAGCGCACCGAGGCACCCTTCACCCCGATCAACCTCGGCACCGGCCGCGGCACCTCCGTGCGCGAGGTCATCCAGTCGGTCGAGCGCGTGACCGGCACGAAGGTTCCCCACTCGGTCGGTCCGCGACGGGCGGGCGACCCCCCGGCTCTGGTGGCCGTGCCCGCGCGCTCGCGGACCATCCTCGGTTTCGAACCAAAGGTCCCGTCCATCGACGAGATCGTCGCGACCGCGTGGACGTGGCGCAAGACTCATCCACAGGGATACAGTAACAGCCGATGAGACGCCCCAATCCCATCCCCGACCCGCTGCTGTCGGTCATCATCCCCGTGTTCAACGAGAAGAACACGGTCGAGGAGATCATCGACCGGGTCAACGCCGTGCCGGGAATCCGCAAGGAGGTCATCATCGTGAACGATGCCTCCACCGACGGCTCCCGCGAGATCCTCGATCGCCTGGCCGGGCCGAAGGGTTTCAAGCTCTTCCACCAGGAGAAGAACCAGGGCAAGGGCGCCGCGGTCCGCCGGGGGATCAAGGAAGCGACGGGCGACGTCATCGTGGTCCAGGACGCCGACCTCGAGTACTCCCCCGAGGAGTATCCCGAGCTGCTCGACCTGATCGTCAAGGGCAAGGCGGACGCGGTCTTCGGCTCGCGCTTCATCGGCCGCCACCGCTGCCACCTCTTCACCCACTACCTCGCGAACCTGTTCCTGAACCTCGTCACCAACGTCCTCTACAACACGACCATGACCGACATGGAGACCTGCTTCAAGGCCATCCGCGCGGACATCCTCAAGCCCATGCCGCTGCACTCGAACCGCTTCGGCATCGAGCCCGAGATCACGGCCAAGCTCTTCAAGGCGGGGGCGAGGGTCTACGAGGTTCCCATCACCTACGACGGCCGCGACTACGCCGAAGGCAAGAAGATCACGTGGCGGGACGGCTTCCCCGCCCTCTGGACGCTCATCAAGTACAGATTCACCGACTAGGAAAATGAAAAAAGCACTCATCACCGGCATCACCGGCCAGGACGG
>DAORUA010000106.1:0-10556 GCA_035432945.1 Vicinamibacteria bacterium
GGGACTGGAGCGAACGCTTCAAGGACGCCGAGTTCTACACGCTCGAAAAGGGCGAAGGCTATCCCCCTGACGAGGAGACGAACGTCGACGGACTGCGCGACTTCACGCGGGCGGAGGAAACCGCCGAGGGCCTGCGCCGCATCGTCGTCCTGGGCGACAGCGTGACCTTCGGCCACGGACTCGAAGCATCCCAGGCGTTTCCGCGTCTTCTCGAACGGTCTCATCAGCGGGCGGACGAGGTGTTCAACGTCGCCTTGCCTGGTTGGTCGACCCGACAGGAACGCCTGGCCTACGAGCGCATCGCCCGGAAGTACAAGCCCAACGCGGTCATCCTGGCGGTCTGCCTCAACGACCTGGCCGAACTGCAGATCAACCTGACCAAACCGCCTGCGCTCCTGCTCTCCCTGTTCAAGCACTCCGCTGCAGTGCGTCTCGCGCTCGGCGCGTCCAACCGCGAGATCGGCGCGGTTGAGGAACTCTTTCGCGAGCCCAACTCGGCGCGAGTCCACGACGCCTTCCGGCTGTTCTTCCAGGAGGTTCGCGCCCTGCGAGACGAGGTGCTGAAGGACGGGGCCACTTTTCAGGTGGTCGTCTTTCCGTTCCGGTTCCAGTTCGAGCCGAACGCTCCGCCACCCAGCGTCCAGGAGCGCATCGCCACCTTCGGCTCGACCGACGACATTCCGGTTCTCGACGTCCTCAAGGAACTGAAAAGGGAGAAGAACCCGGCGGAGTTGTTCCTCGACTACGATCATTTCTCGGAGGCCGGTCACGTTCGCATCGCTCAACTGCTGGATCTCGAACTCCGCAAATCCTTTCCATCGCGTTGGGTTGACGCGGTGCCGTCCCCGTTTCGAAACGCCGCTCAGGCCCTCGCTGAGCTCGGTCCTCCTGCCTCCGATGTTGACGAGTTCACCCTCTGGAGGATTCGGGAGCAGGCGTCTGAATTCGAGGAAGGGAGCACCTCCGGGCTGAGCGAGGCTCTCGTCGAAGCTGCGGTCTCAAACCCGTCGCCGCGGGTTCGCTTCGAGGCGGCGAGAACCGTGTTCTACCTTGGCCTTCCGGGCGCCCTGTCGGTACCGGCCCTCATCCGCGGGGTCCAGCACGAGGACCCCCGCGTACGTGCCTTCGCCACCTGGACCCTCGGCGAGATGGGAGAGATCGCACGGCCCGCCATTCCCGCACTCGTGGCCCTGGCCCGCCAGGATGGCGGCGCCGGGAAGACGGGAGCCTTTACCGCGATCGGCAAGATCGGCGGCGACTCGCCGGAGACCATCCCGCTCCTGGTGCAGGAACTCAAACACCCCAAGGAAGCCCGTCGCTATCGAGCTGCGCGCACCATCGGCCGGATGGGCCCGTCCGCGGCGGCCGCAGTTCCCGGACTCACCGAAGCTCTCCGCGATCCCTCCGCCCTCGTCCGCCTCCACGTCGTGCGCGCGTTCGGGAACATTGGCGAAGCCGCCAAGCCGGCGCTGCCCGCGCTCATCGAGGTCCTCAACAAGGACCCCGATCCGGAGGTGCGCAAGGAAGTGAGTCTTACCCTTTCGAAACTACCGGGACGGTAGGCGAAAGCCCCGCTACGCGGCCCGACGGGGGTGGCGCGGCGGCGACCCGGACTCAACCGCCAGCTTCACCCGAAGCTCGCGGCAAAGGGTGCCGAAGATCGCCGCGAGATTGTCCATGCTCGGATTGCCCCGCCCGGACAGCATCCGATGGAGACTCTTGCTCGGCCGGCCGACCGTGGTGGCGAGCGTCTCGAACCCGATGCTCGCATTGACCAGGTCTCGCAGAACGAGCCGCGCGGGTCCCGGTTCGCCGTTGATGAGAAGGCCGGCGGCCTCATGCAGCAGAGCCCGCGCGAAGGCAGGGTCTCGCCGCGCCCGGTCGGCAACGGTCTGCCGGAAGTCTCGTGTCAAGGCCATCATGCTCCTCCCTTATCCATCCGTCCTCTCTTGCGGTATTCCTCATGCAGGGCCATGGCCCTGCGAATGTCCTCGAACCGGGTCCGCTTGATGCCGCCACCGAACAGCAGGATCAACGCCTCCCCTTCCTTCGCCAGGTAGATGCGATAACCCGGACCCCAGTCGATAACGCACTCGCCCAGACCGCGAAACCACTTCAGTCGGCCGGTGTTTCCCTCCTCGATCCTGGAAAGAGCGGTGGTGACCTTCGCGGCAGCCTGCGCATCGAGGGATTCGAACCAGCGCCGAAACGGGCTTCTTCCATCGGGCCGTGTGTACTCGACTACGCGCACGGCCCGGGCCAGATGGTAACTCTTACGTTACCTCTCGTCAATCGCTTCCGGCGGGTTTCCGGCCACATGATGGGATCCTCTGCGGGAGAGCGTCCCATGTTGTCCCGGGGACGGGCCGGATCGGGTCCCGTTAGGGTCCTCGCAATCGTCTCTCGCGAGATTGCTTCAGGCCAGAGCGGGACGCTCGGGCCTTCGCAATGACGGCGCTGGGGTGGTCCAGACCACTACCGGCGCGGGTCAGCTCTTGACGTAGACCTCGGCGCCCACTTCCGCGAACTCCTTCGACTTCTCGGCCATGCCCGCGGCGAGGGCGGCTTCGGCTTCGAGTCCCTGCTTAAGGGCGTAGTCGCGGACGTCCTGGGTGATCTTCATCGAGCAGAAGTGCGGGCCGCACATGGAGCAGAAGTGCGCGGTCTTGGCGCCCTCGGCGGGCAGGGTTTCGTCGTGATACAGGCGCGCGGTCTCCGGGTCCATGCCGAGATCGAACTGATCCTCCCAGCGGAACTCGAACCGCGCCTTCGAGAGCGCGTTGTCCCAGATCTGCGCGCCGGGATGGCCCTTGGCCAGGTCGGCCGCGTGCGCCGCGATCTTGTAGGCGATGACGCCGTCCTTCACGTCCTGCCGGTCGGGCAGGCCGAGGTGCTCCTTCGGGGTGACGTAGCAAAGCATGGCCGTGCCGTACCAGCCGATCATGGCCGCGCCAATGGCCGACGTGATGTGATCGTAGCCGGGGGCGACGTCCGTGGTCAGAGGACCCAGCGTGTAGAAGGGCGCCTCGTGGCAGACCGCGAGCTGCCGGTCCATGTTTTCCTTGATGAGGTGCATGGGCACGTGGCCCGGGCCCTCGATCATGACCTGGCAGTCGTGCTCCCAGGCGATCTTCGTCAGCTCGCCGAGGGTCTCGAGCTCCGCGAACTGCGCTTCGTCATTCGCGTCCGCGATCGACCCGGGTCGGAGGCCGTCGCCGAGGGAGAAGCTCACGTCGTACTGGGCGAGCAGTTCGCAGATCTCGCGGAAGTGCGTGTAGAGGAAGCTCTCCTGATGATGTGCGAGGCACCACTTGGCGAGGATGGACCCGCCGCGCGACACGATGCCGGTGGTGCGCTTCGCGGTGAGCGGGATGTAGGGAAGACGAACGCCCGCGTGGATGGTGAAGTAGTCGACGCCCTGCTCGCATTGCTCGATGAGGGTGTCGCGGTAGATCTCCCAGGTGAGTTCCTCGGCCTTGCCGTTCACCTTCTCGAGGGCCTGGTAGATGGGCACCGTGCCCACCGGCACTGCGGCGTTGCGGATGATCCACTCGCGGGTGGCGTGGATGTTCTTCCCGGTGGAGAGGTCCATCACGGTGTCGGCACCCCACTTCGTGGACCAGCGCATCTTCTCGACTTCCTCTTCGATCGACGAAGCGATCGCGGAGTTGCCAAGGTTCGCGTTGATCTTCACCAGGAAGTTGCGGCCGATGGCCATCGGCTCGCTCTCGGGGTGATTGATGTTGTTGGGGATGATGGCCCGGCCGCGGGCGATTTCATCGCGCACGAACTCCGGGGTGACGTGGCGGGGGATCGATGCGCCGAACGACTCGCCCGGGTGCTGAAAGCGGATGTTGCTGCGGTCCTTCGAAGACTCGAACGCCCCGGCGCGTCCCATGTTCTCGCGCAAAGCGACGAACTCCATCTCGGGAGTGACCACGCCCTTGCGGGCGTAGTGCATCTGCGTGACCCGGGCGCCCGGCTTCGCGCGGAGCACCCGCCGCGGCGTCTTCGGGAAGAACTCGAGCCTGCCTTCCGCCTTCAGCCTGTCGAGCCGGGCCTGCTCTTCAACCGAGTTGCGATAGCCGTTGTCCTCCGGTCGGGTCATGCGGCCGTCGATCTCCTCCACGTCGTTGCGTTCCAGGATCCAGTGGCGGCGGTAGGTGGGGAGGCCCTCCCGCACGTCTCCCTTGAAGGCGGGATCGCCCCAGGGGCCGCTCGCGTCGTAGAGACGGACGGTCTCGTTCTCCTCGGCGCGACCGAAGCGGTCCCGGGTCGGGTGGGGTGTCAACTCGCGGAAGGGAACCCGGACCCCGCGAGGACCATCGACGAAGACCCGGCGCGCGCGCGCGATCGGGGGAACGGGCTTGGGCTGGGAGGACATGTTCGTTTTGGGTGCTCAGGAAATCCGGCGGGAAAGGATGAGGAAGGCGAGAACCACGATCCCCATGGCGGCGACGCGGTAGCGCCGCGCGCGGGCTTCGCCCATGATAGTGGTGGCGAGGCGCAGAGGCGGCAGCAGGATGATGAGGGAGATCCCCGCCTTCACCCATTCGGGCTCGCGAGCGATCAGGCCCGCGAAGAGAGCGAGGGCGGCGATGGCGAGACTCGCCGCGTGCACGGGTTCGGCGGGCCCGGTGACCTTCCGGTCGGAGGTGCTCGACATGGGCTTTCGATTGTAGCGAAGGTGCCTGGCCCGTGGCCGGACCCCCGGGCAGCGCCCCGGGGGGGGCTCCCCGGCGGAGTCCCGGGCTAAACTGCGCGGGCTTGGAAGCTCAACAGGAACTACGGCAAGGCATGGGGGCGGCGCCTGCCCCGCGGCGGAAAGGCCGCTGGTGGAAGCGGATTCTCCTCCTCCTGTTCCTGGCTGCGATGGTCTTCCTCTTCGGCGTCGTGCCCTATACCCTGGGCGGCATCGCGACCCGGCGCCGGTTCAACCTTCCCGACCGCGAGAACACGGAGTACGTCAAGAGCAGCTTCACGGTGGCGCGCGAGGACATCACGCTGCAGACCGCGGATGGCATCGCCATCTCGGGCTGGTGGATTCCGGTCGACCATCCCCGCGGCACCGTGGTCCTGGTTCACGGCCTCAATCGGACCCGAATCGAGATGGCGAAGAAAGTCGAGCCGCTCCACGCCTGGGGGTTCAATTGCATCTTGATCGACCTGCGCCACCACGGGGCCTCGGGGGGCGACCGCAGCACCTTCGGCCTCACCGAGAAGCTGGACGTGCGCGCGGCCGTCGACTTCGCGCTCTCGAAGTCGCCCGGTCCGATCGTGCTCTGGGGCGTGTCGCTCGGAGGCGCCACCGTCACCCTGGCCGCGGCCGACGACCCGCGGGTGGCCGGCCTGATCACGGACAGCAGCTACGACACCCTTCCCAACACGGTGCGCCATCACCTGCGCCTCTTCCGGGGATTCCGCTTCTACGGCGTGCCCGCCCTCAAGCTCGTGCCCCAGTGGCCCACCTCCGCTCTCGTCCTGTTCTGGATCAAGGAGCGCGGGGGCTTCGACCCCGCCGAGGTCGATGTCCTTTCCGCGGCGGCGAAGGTGAACGGACGCCCGTCGCTGTTCGTCGCGAATCGCGGGGACGCGCGGATTCCCTACGCGATCGCCGAAGAGATGACGAAGCTCGCGGGGCCGAAGTCGCACATGATCCTGACCGAGAGCAAGAGCCATGGCGGCGCGTGGCGCGACGCGCGGGATATCTACGAACCCGAGGTGAAAAAGCTCCTCGACGAGGTCGCCCCGCCCCTCGCGGCGGCTCCCGCGTCTAAAGTCGAACCAAAGGCGTTAGACGCCGCCCAACCCGTTTCCGAAAGGACCAGCAAGTGAGCGACGAGAAAGCCCCGCACCAACCTTTTCCAGCCGACGACGAGAGCGGAGCGCCCCAGCCGGCCAGCACCTCGTACAGCATGGTAGATCCCCGCTTTCGCGCGGCGTACTTCCACTTCTACAAGGAAACCTACAAGCCCTCGGCCCTCGACCGGAAGACCAAGGAGTTCGTGGCCATCGCGGCGAGCCTGGCCTTCAAGTGCCAGGGCTGCATCGAAGGCCACATCAAGAAGGCCATCAAGTACGGGGCCACCCGCGAGGAGATCTCCGAGACCATCGCCATCACCATGGGCGTGGGCGCGGCGGCGGTGGTGGACCTCACCGACATCGCGGCCGACAACATGAACATCAAGCTTTACTAGGGTTGCCTTGAGCGCTGCGCCCGAGATCTCCGTCGTCATTCCCCTCTACAACGAGGTCGAGAATGTCGAGGATCTCTGTCGGGAGTTGAAGAAAGCGCTCGCTCCCCTCGGCCGCGCCTACGAAGTCATCCTCGTCGACGACGGCTCGAAGGACGGCACGGGGGCGAAGGCCCTCGAGCTTGCGAAGGCCGACCCCGCGCTCGTGGTCCTGCGGCTGCGCCGGAACTTCGGTCAGACCGCCGCTTTCTCCGCCGGCTTCGACCATGCCCGGGGCAAAGTGGTGGTGACGTCCGACGGGGACCTGCAGAACGACCCCCTGGACATCGGCCCCCTGCTCGTCAAGCTGGACGAGGGTGAGGGCTACGACATCGTCTGCGGCTGGCGCAAGAACCGCCACGATCCCCTGTCCAAGAAGATTCCCTCGTTCTTCGCGAACCGGCTCATCTCCTGGGCCACCGGGGTGGAGATCCACGACTACGGGTGCTCGCTCAAGGCCCTGCGCGCCGACGTGGTGAAGGGCATCCGCCTCTACGGGGAGATGCATCGCTTCATTCCCGCGGTGGCTTCTTCGATGGGCGTGCGGGTGGCCGAGGTGGTGGTCAATCACCGTCCGCGCACGCGCGGGGTCAGCAAGTACGGGATCGGAAGGACCACGCGCGTCCTGCTCGACCTCTTCACGGTCAAGTTCTTCATGACTTACGGCACGCGGCCGGCGCACCTCTTCGGCCTCTTCGGCCTGCTCTTCGGCGCGGTCGGCTTCGGGATACTCAGCTACCTCGCGTTCATCCGGCTCTTCGCCGACCAGGCGATCGGCTCGCGGCCGCTCCTCTTCTTCGGCGGGCTCTCGTTCCTGACCGGCATCCTGCTGGTGAACTTCGGGCTCATGGCGGAACTCCTGATGCGCACGTACCACGAGAGCCAGAACAAGCCCATCTACGTCCTGAAGACTGACGATCGATAGTGCCTGAACCGCGCATCCTCCTGATGGCGGAGACGTACCATCCGGTGCTGGGTGGGGGTGAAAAGCACACGCGATCCCTGGCCACCGGTCTCGTCCGTCTCGGTTTCTCCGTCCAGGTCATCACCCGGCGATCGAGCGACGACCTGCTTCCAGCCGAAGTCGATGAGGGCGTGGCCATCCACCGCGTGGGGCCGCCGGGCAAGGGCCGGGGCAAGAAGTTCGCGATGGTTCCGGGCGCCTTCGGCCTGGCCAGGAAACTGGCGCGCGAGAGCGAGGTGCTCATGAACGGCGGCACCCGGGTCCTGGCCCTCCCCGCGAGGATGGCGGTCGCGGGCACACGCTGTGCCCTGGTCCTGCGGCCGGAGTTGAATGGGGAACTCGACGGATCGCTGGCCCTGTGGGGGCGAAGGCCTTCGGGGTTGGAGCGCTCGCTCGCCCGCGCCGCCGCAGGCCTGAGGAACGGTCTGCTTCGCGGGACGGACGCGGTCGTCGCCATTTCGGAGGCGATCGTGCGCGAGGCGGTGGAGGCGGGTTTCCCCGCGGGCAAGGTGCATCGGATCCCGCACGGCATCGATATGTCCGAGTACGCGCCGGCGAGCACCGATGAGAAGGCGTCGCGTCGAAGCGCCCTCGGCCTGTCCGCGGACCGGGTCCTCATCACGTACACCGGTCGTTTGATCGAGGGAAAGGGTCTCGAGACGCTGTTCGGGGCGATGCGACGGCTCGAAGCCCTCGACACCTGGCACCTCGTGCTGGTGGGCTCGGGTTCCGGTCAGGTGATCTCGATCGAGGAGAAGCTCCGGAAGGAGGCCGACGCGGGGGCGCTCCGCGGACGCGTGACCTTCACCGGACGGGTGGAGAACGTGGCCGCGTACCTTCAGGCCTCCGACATCTTCGCCTTTCCGACCCTGGACGAGGCGCTCGGCATGTCCGCGGTCGAGGCCCAGGCCTGCGGACTGCCCGCGGTCGCGTCGCGCACCGGCGGCGTGCCGGACATCGTGGAGGACGGCGTGACGGGAATCCTCGTGCCGCCCGGTGAGGCGAGCGCGCTCGCGGACGCATTGCGCTCGCTCCTCTCGGATCCGGAGCGCCGATCGAAGTTCGCCAAGGCGGCGCGCGCGCGCGCGATGGAGCGCTTCGCCTTCGACACCATGGTGACCCGGTACGCACAGCTGTTTCGATCGCTCGCACGAAGAGGTCCGACGTGAAGGTCGCCCTGACCGGAGCGTCCGGTTACACCGGCGGCCACATCCTCAAGAGGCTCCTCGCCCGCGGCAATACCGTGAAAGCGCTGGTGCGAGACGCCTCGATCACGCCCGAGCTGAAGGCGAGCGGCGCCGAGCTGGTAACCGGCGTTCTCGGCAACACCGACCACGCGCGACGGCTCGTCGAAGGCTGTGATGCGGTGATGCACGTGGCCGCGGTCTATCGCACCGCGGGGCATCCGGACTCGTACTACCGCGAGGTCAACGTCGAGGGCACGCGGAAGCTCCTGGAAGCAGCGGTCGAGGCCGGCGTCCGCCGTTTCGTCCACACCTCGACGGTCGGCGTGCACGGGGACGTGGAGAACCCGCCCGCGGACGAGACTGCGCCCGTGGCGCCTTCCGACATCTATCAGGAGACCAAGGCCGAGGCCGACGCGATGGCTCGCGAGTTCGGCCGGACCCGCGGGATCGAGGTTGCGATCGTTCGTCCCGGCGCCATCTATGGCCCCGGAGAGACCCGTCTGCTGAAGGTGTTCCGCGGCATCGCGCGCGGCCGCTACGCGGTGGTGGGATCGGGGAAGCCCCACTATCACCTCGTCTACATCGACGATCTGGTGGACGGTTTCCTGCTCGCCCTCGATCGGCCCGAAGCCGCGGGCGAGACCTTCATCATCGCCGGACCGACGTCGCTGTCACAGGACGATCTCGCCCGGGAAGTGGCGCAGGCGACGGGAGGTTCGGTGTGGCCCGTCCACATCCCCGCCTGGCCGATCCAGCGTCTCGGCGATCTCGTGGAGGCCATCTGCATCCCCCTCGGCCTCGAGCCGCCCATCCATCGCCGACGCGTCGACTTCTGGGTGAAGAACCGATCCTTCTCCATCGAGAAGGCGAGACGCCTGCTCGGCTACGCCCCGAAGGTAGACGTGACGGAAGGCATCCGCCGCACCGCACTCTGGTACCGCGAGCACGGCTGGTTGTAGGCGGCTTTGCCGCCCACAACCAACCGTACTCTGAGTTTGCTTCGGACCGGAACCAACGGAATGAGTCCTCGCAATGACGGTTCCGAATGCCGCTACGCCGCGACCGCCATGGCCCTTGGGACTGCCGCCACCGCGGGGGAGGCGAGGCAGGATCGATATCCCATGTAGATGAGGATGAGGCCCATCAGCTCGGTGATGTAGAGGCCCTCGACGTAGCCGAAGCGGGTGAGCGAGCCGCCGATGCCGGGGAGAAGTCCGCCGACCGCGATCAGGACGTTGCCGATGAACCGGCCCTTGAACCGCGCGTCCTGCTGGAACTTGCGGGCGGAGACGGCGGCGCCGCCGACCAGGAACACGAGCGCCCAGGTGTTGATGAAAGGGCTCACCAGGCGGACCCACTTCCACTGGATGACGCTGCCCGACAGGCGATGCTGTTCCGCGAGGGTCGGGTCGATGGGAGCGAGGAAGACCGCGACCGACGCGACCGCGATGATCGACACCCAGAACCAGGCCCAGCGATTGGCGCTCTTGCGCCCGAGGTGCAGGTAGGCCGAGCCCTGGGCGAGGGGATATCCGCCGAGGAACGCGCCCGCCACGTACCAGAGGCGGAAGACCGTCTCGTTCCAGCCCACGAGGCTCGTGAAGGCTTCGGTGAACGTGCCCATGCCGTAGGTCACCATCCCGACCCCCCACCAGAAGAGATGGGGCCCGGCGCCTTTTTGCGCGAAGCGGCGGAAGAGGACGGAGGCGAAGAAGACGGA
The DNA here is from genome assembly GCA_035432945.1 of Vicinamibacteria bacterium. Lineage (GTDB taxonomy): Bacteria > Acidobacteriota > Vicinamibacteria > Fen-336 > JAGNNV01 > JAGNNV01. The sequence continues at coordinate 10,105 of DAORUA010000106.1, forward strand.
GCAGAAGGTGGAAATGACGGGCAGGTACAAAACGGCCTGGTGCAGGGGTGAAAATTCCATGATGGTCTCGCGATGTTTTCGGGGTTGAAGGAAGGGGGAAACGAGCGCTCTTACCGCGAGACGGGCGGGGCTCGATCCTTCAACGCATCACGCGAGACTGCCGGGCTCCAGGCCGATGAGGCCGGCCCGGCCATGAGGGCCACTTGTCGGTCGAGCGGGAGCGAGCCGCCCATCCGGTCGACCACGGCCAGCGACAGGGCCAGGCCCATGCCGGTCGCGGCCAGGGGCAGGCTCGGCTCGGGGGCGGCCACCGGCAGGTGGATCAAGCCGAAGATCAGGATCGCCGCGACTCCAATCGCAGGGGAGCGGAGGGAGTCGACCCGGGGAGCCGCGCGCTTCAGAACCGCCAGCAGGGCCACGGCCAGACTCCACCGCAGGAGCACGATCGCGTC